>NZ_JCACER010000112.1:0-10201 GCF_059502445.1 Kumtagia sp. | reverse complement strand
ACAGCCGATCTCCCCCCTTGCGGGGGAGATGTCCGGCAGGACAGAGGGGGGTGCGAAGGAGCGCCGTCTCTCGACACATGGCAACAGCCTCTTCACCTCGCGCGGAGGCATTCTGATGCCCCGCAAGACCATGATCGAGGCGATCCGCGACGCCATGGACGTGTCCATGGGCCGCGACGACCGCGTCGTCGTCTTCGGCGAGGATGTCGGCTATTTCGGCGGCGTCTTCCGCTGCACCGCCGGCCTCCAGCAGAAATACGGCAAAACGCGCTGCTTCGACGCGCCGATCAGCGAGCTCGGCATCGTCGGAGCCGCCATCGGCATGGCCGCCTACGGGCTGCGCCCCTGCGTCGAGGTGCAGTTCGCCGACTACGTCTACCCGGCCTACGACCAGATCGTGTCGGAGGCGGCGCGCCTGCGCTACCGCTCCAATGGCGAGTTCACCTGCCCGATCGTCATCCGCATGCCGACCGGCGGCGGCATCTTCGGCGGCCAGACGCACAGCCAGAGCCCGGAGGCGCTGTTCACCCACGTCTCCGGCCTGAAGGTGGTCGTGCCGTCCAACCCGGCCGACGCCAAGGGTCTGCTCATCGCCTCGATCGAAGACCCCGACCCGGTGATTTTTCTCGAGCCGAAACGGCTCTACAACGGCCCCTTCGACGGCCATCACGAAAAACCGGTGACGCCGTGGGCGAAGCATGCGCTCGGCGAGGTGGCTGATGGCCACTATGCCGAGCCGCTCGGCAAGGCGGCGATCCGGAGGGCCGGATCGCAGCTCACCGTGCTCGCCTACGGCACCATGGTCTATGTCGCCGAGGCGGCGGCGGAGGAGACCGGCATCGACGCCGAGATCATCGACTTGAGGACGCTTCTGCCGCTCGACCTCGACGCCATCGTCGCGTCGGTGCAGAAGACCGGCCGCTGCACCGTCGTGCACGAGGCGACGCTGACCTCCGGCTTTGGCGCCGAGCTGGCGGCGCTGGTGCAGCGCCACTGCTTCTATCACCTGGAGGCACCGGTGATGCGGGTGACCGGCTGGGACACGCCCTATCCGCATGCTCAGGAATGGGACTATTTCCCAGGCCCGGCGCGTGTCGGCCGGGCGTTCGTCGAGACGATGGAGGCGTGACCATGGCCGAGCACGTCATAAAACTTCCCGACGTGGGCGAGGGCGTGGCCGAGGCCGAGCTGGTCGAATGGCACGTCAAGATCGGCGACCTGGTGCGCGAGGACGCGCTGCTGGCCGCCGTCATGACCGACAAGGCGACGGTCGAGATCCCGTCGCCGGTCGACGGCGAGGTGCTGTGGCTGGGTGCCGAGATCGGCGAGACGGTGCCGGTCGGCTCGCCGATCGTGCGGCTGAAGGTGGCGGGCGACGGCAATGCGGTGGCCGGGGCGGCCAGGGAGGTCAAGCCCGAACCGGCTGCCTCGCGCGCCAAGAATACCCCTACCCCTGACCCCTCCCCTCAAGGGGGAGGGGGACCACCCGCCGCCGCGGCAGGCAAACCGCAACGGCCGGTTTCCGCGGACGGCGAGGGCACGCAAACCGGATCCCCCTCCCCCTTGAGGGGAGGGGTCAGGGGTGGGGGTGTTGCGGCAAAACCCGCCGCGCCCGCCGGCGCGCCGCGCCCCGAGGGCGAAAAGCCGCTGGCCTCGCCCGCCGTGCGGCTGCGCGCCCGCGAGACCGGCATCGACCTGCGCCAGGTGCCGGGCACCGGGCCGGCCGGCCGCATCACCCATGAAGACCTCGACGGCTTCCTGGCCCGCGGGCCGCAGCCGGCCCGTCCTGCCGGGCTTGCGCAGGATACGTCGGTACAGGAGATCAAGGTCGTCGGGCTGCGCAGGAAGATCGCCGAGAAGATGGCGCTGGCGAAGGCGCGCATCCCGCACATCACCTATGTCGAGGAGATCGACGTCACCGCGCTGGAGGAGCTGCGCGCCGCGCTCAACAAGGAGAAGCGCCCGGACCGGCCGAAGCTGACCATCCTGCCGTTCCTGATGCGGGCGATGGTCAAGGCGGTGAAGGAGCAGCCCGGCATCAACGCGCTGTTCGACGACGAGGCCGGCGTCATCCACCGCCACGGCGCCGTGCACATCGGCATCGCCGCGCAGACGCCGGCCGGGCTCGTGGTGCCGGTGGTGCGCCACGCCGAGGCGCGCGACCTGTTCGACTGCGCCGCCGAGGTCAACCGGCTGGCGGAGGCCGCCAAGGCGGGCACTGCGACGCGGGAAGAACTTTCCGGCTCCACCATCACCATAAGCTCGCTCGGCGCCATGGGCGGCGTCGCCACCACGCCGGTGATCAACCATCCGGAAGTGGCGATCGTCGGCGTCAACAAGATCATGGTGCGGCCGGTCTGGGACGGCACGCAGTTCATCCCGCGCAAGATGATGAACCTCTCCTCCTCCTTCGACCACCGCGTCGTCGACGGCTGGGACGCCGCAGTCTTCGTCCAGCGCATCAAGGCGCTGCTGGAAACGCCGGCGCTGATCTTCGTGGAGGGGTGAGGGATGATTTCTCGGTCAGCATCGCGTTCCTTCGCACCCCCCTCTGTCCTGCCGGACATCTCCCCCACAAGGAGGGAGATTGGCCCGCAGCATGGCCTTAGCCAATCTCCAGCGCTGCAGAATGAGAGCCGCAAAAGCGGCCGGCCGATCTCCCCCCTTGTGGGGGAGATGTCCGGCAGGACAGAGGGGGGCAACGTAGAGCGCCGGACCCTCCTCAAGGTGGAGGTCGTGCGCCCATGAAAGAAATCTCCTGCAAGCTGCTCGTGGTCGGCGCCGGGCCGGGCGGCTATGTCTCGGCCATCCGCGCCGGGCAGCTCGGCATCGACACCGTCATCGTCGAGGCGAAGAAGCCGGGCGGCACCTGCCTCACCATCGGCTGCATCCCGTCCAAGGCGCTGATCCACGCGGCCGAGGAATTCGACATCGTCCGCCGGGCGGCGTCGAACGGCAACGGCCTGCTCGGCATCTCGGCGGCGTCGCCGGCGATCGACCTGGCAAAGACGGTCGCCTGGAAGGACGGCATCGTCGGGCGGCTCACCAGCGGCGTCAGTGGCCTGTTGAAGAAGGCGCGCGTCAAGACCGTGCATGGCTGGGCAAGATTCCGCGACGGCAAGACGGTCGAGGTCGAGACCGAGACCGGTATTCAGGTGATCCGCGCCGAGACGATCGTCATCGCCACCGGCTCGGTGCCGGTGGAGCTGCCGTCGCTGCCGTTAGGCGGAGCGGTGATCTCCTCCACCGAGGCGCTGTCGCTCAGGAAGGTGCCGGGCAGCCTCGCGGTGGTCGGCGCCGGCTATATCGGGCTGGAACTCGGCATCGCCTATGCCAAGCTCGGATCGAAGGTGACGGTGGTGGAGGCGACCGACCGCATCCTGCCGCTCTACGACAGCGAGCTGGCGAAGCCGGTCGCCAAGCGGCTCGCCGCGCTCGGCGTAGAGGTGCTGCTCGGCGCCAAGGCGCAGGGTCTTGCCGGGGCGGGCGAACTGACCATCGCCGGCGCCGACGGCACTGAGCGCCGGCTGGCGGCGGAGAAGATCCTGGTCGCGGTGGGGCGCAAGCCGGCCGTGGAAGGCTGGGGCCTGGAGGAGCTCGATCTCGCCCGCGCCGGCGCCTTCATCCGGATCGACGACCAGTGCCGCACCTCCATGCGCGGCGTCTTCGCCATCGGCGACGTCACCGGCGAGCCGATGCTGGCGCACCGCGCCATGGCGCAGGGCGAGATGGTGGCGGAGATCGTCGCCGGCCACAAAAGGAGCTGGGACAAGCGCTGCATCCCGGCGATCTGCTTCACCGATCCGGAAGTGGTGAGCGCCGGCCTGTCGCCTGATGAAGCGAAGGCTACGGGACGCGAGCTCAAGATCGGCCTATTCCCGTTCTCCGCCAACGGCCGCGCCATGACCAGGCATGGCGAGGACGGCTTCGTCCGGGTGGTGGCGCGCGCCGACAACCACGTCGTGCTCGGCATCCAGGCGGTCGGTCAGGGCGTGTCGGAGCTTGCCGCCGCCTTCGGCATGGCGATCGAGATGGGCGCCCGGCTGGAGGACATCGCCGGCACCATCCACGCCCATCCGACCCAGGGCGAGGCCTTCCAGGAGGCGGCGCTGAAGGCGCTCGGCCAGGCGCTGCATATCTGAGTGGTCGACGCTTACCGTACCGGCCACACGAGCATCAGCAGCGGCACGGCTGCCAGCACGACGATCACCGAAAGCGGAAGGCCGAGCCGCGGGTAGTCGGAGAACCTGTAGCCGCCGGGGCCCATCACCAGCGTGTTGCACTGGTGGCCGATCGGCGTGAGGAAGTCGCAGCCGGCGCCGATCGCCACGGCCATCAGGAAGGCTTCCGGTCTGAAGCCGAGGCCGGAGGCGAAGCCGGCGGCGATCGGCGCCATGACCAGCACGGTGGCCGCATTGTTGAGGAACGGCGTCACCGCCATCGCCGTCACCAGGATCAGCGCCAGCGCGCCATAGGCCGGCAGCCCGGCGGCGACATCGGCCAGCACAGCCGCCAGCACGTCGGTGGCGCCGGTGGTGCGCAGCGAGTCGCTGACCGGGATCAGCGCTGCCAGCATGACGAGGATGGGACCGTCGACCGCGCCATAGGCTTCGCGCAGCGGCACGACCCGGAACAGCAGCATGGCCACCGCCGCCGCGAAGAAGGCCACCGGCACCGGCAGCAAGCCGAGCGCGGTCGTGCCCATGGCCGCCACCAGGATCGCCACCGGCACGGCGCCGCGCCGGGCGCTGCCGATCAGCAGCGGCCGCTCGGCCAGCGGCAGCAGATGGAACTCGCGCAGGAAATCCGGCAGGTCGGCCTGGTTGCCCTGCAGCAGGATGACGTCGCCGAGGCGGAACACGATCGTGCCGGGGTCGCGGTCGAGCCGCTCGCCGCGCCTGCTCACCGCCAGCAGGTTGATGTTGAAGCGGTGATAGAGCAGCAGATCCTGCGCCGACCAGCCGAGCAGGCTGGAGCCCTCGCCGATGACCGCCTCGATCGCCATGATCTCCGCCGCGCGGTCGGCGCTGCTCAGCGTCCTGTCGCCGGTGATGTTGAGCTTCGCCTGCGCCACAAGGCGGTCGAGCGCCTGCGGGTCGCCCTCGATGATGAGGCGGTCGCCGCTGCGCAGCACGGCGTCGGGAAAGGGCGTGATCCTGAGGCCCCCGTCGCGGATGATCGAAGCGATCACCGCCTCGCCCGCCGCGATCTTGAGCAGGTCGCCGACCGTCTTGCCGGCGACCGCGGAACCATCCGTGACCTTGGCCTCCGCGACATAGTTCTTGATGTCGAGCGCGTGATGCACCGACGCGTCCCGGCGGGTGCGATCGGGAAGGATCCAATAGAACAGCACCAGGAACGCCATGCCGACCGCTGTCAGCGACAGGCCCACCGGCGTGAAGTCGAACATGGTGAAGCTCTCGCCGGTGATCTCCTCGCGCAGCCGCGACACGACGATGTTGGGCGATGTCCCGATCTGCGTCATCAGTCCTCCGAGCAGCGCGGCGAACGCCATCGGCATCAGGAAGACGGAGGGCGAGGCGCCGGAGCGCCGCGCGAACTGGAAGGCGATCGGGATCATGATCGCCAGCGCGCCGATGTTCTTGACGAAGGCCGACAGCAGCGCGACGACGATCACCAGCAGCGCCAGCTGCGCCCGCACGGAGGAGAGGTTCGGCGCGAAGCGCTGGATCGCCAGTTCCATGATGCCGCTGCGCGCGACCCCGGCGCTGACCAGCAGCGCGCTGCCGACGATGATGACGATGTCGTCGCTGAAGCCGCTGAACGCCTTGTCGAGCGGGACGACCCCGACGGCGAGCGCGGCGAGCAGCGACAGCGCGGCGACGAGATCATAGCGGAAGCGGCCCCAGATGAAGGTCGCCATCATCAGGACGATGACGGCGACCGAAAGCGTCTGCGGCCATGTCAGCACCGGTATCCCCTGTTGCAGCGGACATCCCCAAACGCCCGGCGCCCGACTTCGTTGCGGTCGTCCGGCCCGGGCGGGGCGAGGGTACCGCTCGCGGATCGGACCGCTACCGCGCGATTGTTTACCCATAGCCGACGTTTTGGTGGATGCCACGGCGAAAGCGGTTTGCCGGGGGGCGGAATCGGTTAAATGGGTACGGGGGAGGTTGCTCGCGTCACGATGGCGGCAGGGCAGCCTCCCTCGGCCTATTGGATATCGCCGCGGCCGGACCTACGAGCTCGCGGTTCAGAAACGACGGGAGGAAGCATGAACTGGCAACGGCATGCCCTTTGCCGATATGGGCTGGTACTGGCCACGGTTCTCATGCTGGCGCCTGGCATGCCGGCGCAGGCGGCTTCGCTCGCGCAGGCGAGCGGCGAGTTGTGGTCCGACAAGCCGAAGCGCGTGGAGACCGTCGATCCCTCGCTCGAGCGTCTGCCGGCGAAGCCGGCGCAGAACCCCGCGGTCAAGCCGGACCCCTATCCGCTGAAGCTCAAACGCGCGGTGCCCTACCAGGTCATCGACAGCGTCAGCTTCATGCAGGAGGGCAGGAAATACCGTCTGGCCGATCTCGAGCCGATCCCCACGGCCAAGACCTGCCGGTCGGCGGACGGCCAGCGCTGGGCCTGCGGCCTGCGCGCCCGCGTCGCGCTCAACCGGCTGCTCGGCGGCAATCTGGTCCGCTGCGCGCCGCATGGCGAGCGCGACGGCTTTCTGCTCGTGGAATGCGTGCGCAGCGGCGACAAGGACATAGGCGGCTCGCTCGCCGCCGCCGGCTTCGCACTGGCGCCGAAGGGAAAGGCCCGCTACCGCGACGAAGAGGAGGACGCGCGCCGGCAGAAGTCCGGCATCTGGGCGGACACGGCCGCTGCCAATTAGACCGAGGTGGCCCGGGCCACCCGCTCAGGCGCCGCGGCCGACATTGATGACGGCCGGCTCCCAACCGTCGCCGGCGGCGACGATGCAGCTCTCGCCGGTCACGCTGGTCATCACCAGGGTCCAGGTGCCGCCTTCGGAGGCATAGATTTCCATGATCGCCTCGTCGCCGACACGGCCATACGCGGACTGACGCTCCTGGTAGTCGCGGGCGAGCCCCGCCTGCAGCTCGTCATGGGCGAAGCAGGCGCCTTGGGCACGCTGCTGCTGGGCCTGCGAGCCCGACATTCCGGTGGCGAAGACCAAGCCGGCGGCGGCAAGGCCGCCAAGCGCCAGCGTCGCAAGTTTGGCTGAGGGTTTCCGTGCCATGGGCACCTCCTGTGCCGCCGCTCTCCGCGCGGCGGGCAGCCGGCGGCTCACGGCAGGGACGATCCGGGCCGATAGGCCGGCGCCCGTACGGCGCCGGTGCAGGGGAACGTGTCGGTCTCCGATAAAGTTCCACCGGCCGAGGAGGACGGCCGTACGGCAAAGGTTCGCTGGCAGGGCTGCGGTCTCATGACCGCCTTGCAACCATGCGTCGTCGCGCTTCTTCCTTCCCCAACTGCGGGAAGGCGCCTGAGTTTTGCAGAGGATATAGCTCGCGACGGTCGAGCAGTCGTCCGCCGCGTCGATCTAGCTTAGCGACAGATTATCGCGACGGGCTGGATCGCCGGCGTGCCGGAGTCGTGCGGCGCGCGATCCACCCGCCGATCACCACGAACAGGGTGGCCGCCACCGTCACCAGCGCCGCCAGGCCGAGCCAGTGCGCCTCGCCGAGTTCGCCGAACTGCTCCGCGCCCCTGGCAGTGATCCATCCCGGCGCGAGCATCATCGGCGCCCAGATGACGGCCGACGCAATGTTGGCTGCCTGGAAACGCCGCTGCTCCATGCCCATCATGCCGGCAACAAGCGGCACGGTGCAGCGCAGCGGCCCGAAGAAGCGGCCGAAGAAGACGGCCATGAAGCCGTACTTCCGGAAGAACAGGCGGACCCGGGCGACGCGCTCGCGATAGTGCCTGAGCGGCCATCTGTGGACCACGCTCGGGCCAAGCCATTGGCCGATCACGTAGGACACGACGTCGCCGAGCACCGCGCCGACGACGGCGCCGGCCAGCACCGGCACGGGGTCGATCAGGCCGCCGCCGATCAACCCTCCGACGACCAGCATGAGACCGGTCGCGGGAATGACGAGCCCAAGCAGGACGATGGATTCGCCGAAGGCGATCAGGCCGACGATCAGGCCCGCCCATGCCTGATGCGTGCGGATGAAGGTCTCTGTCGTTTCCAGCAGGCTTTCCAAGGCGAGGGCTCCGGGTGGGTGGCGGCTATCGGTGGGAACGGACCGGTGTCATGGAATGGCCGTCGGGTGGGAGGTAGTGTCTCCGGCCACTCGCTTGTAGGGTAAAATCCCTACCGGGTGGTATCGGATGCCGTCGGCCGTCAGTCCGCGGCGGCTTCGCCGTCCCGGATTCCTGCGGGATTTCGAGATGGTCGTCGGGTGTGCGGCAGCTTGAACCGCAAGGGCCGTCATGGAAAAGGCGCCGGAAAGCCCGAAGCTCCCGGCGCCCTTTTCAAAGGTCGGCGTGACGGCGCGCGACGCGCGGGCGCCCCCGCGTCAGTTCATCGTCGGGATGACGAACTCCGCGCCTTCCTTGACGCCGGACGGCCAGCGCGAGGTGACCGTCTTGGTCTTGGTGTAGAAGCGGAAGGCGTCCGGGCCGTGCTGGTTCAGATCGCCGAAGCCGGAGCCCTTCCAGCCGCCGAAAGTGTAATAGGCGATCGGCACCGGGATCGGCACGTTGATGCCGACCATGCCGACCTGCACCTTTGCCGCGAAGTCGCGGGCGGCGTCGCCGTCGCGGGTGAAGATGGCGACGCCGTTGCCGTATTCGTGCTCGTTGGGCAGCCGCAGCGCCTCCTCGTAGTTCTTCGCCCGCACCACCGACAGCACCGGGCCGAAGATCTCCTCCTTGTAGATGCGCATGTCGGCGGTCACGTCGTCGAACAGGCAGCCGCCCATATAATAGCCGTTCTCGTAACCCTGCATCTTGAAGCCGCGGCCGTCGACGACCAGTTTTGCGCCCTCCTTGACGCCGGTGTCGACATAGCCCTTCACCCGCTCCAGCGCCTGTTTCGTCACCAGCGGGCCGAAATCGGCGGAGGCATCGGTCGACGGGCCGACCTTGAGGCTTTCGACGCGTGGGATCAGCCGCTCGATCAGCCGGTCCGCCGTCTCCTTGCCGACCGGAACGGCGACGGAGATCGCCATGCAGCGCTCGCCGGCCGAGCCGTAGCCGGCGCCGATCAGAGCGTCGACCGTCTGGTCCATGTCGGCGTCGGGCATGATGATCATGTGGTTCTTGGCGCCGCCGAAGCACTGCACGCGCTTGCCGTTGGCGCAGCCGCGCGAATAGATGTACTCGGCGATCGGCGTCGAGCCGACGAAGCCGACGGCCTTGACGTCGCGGTCGTCGAGGATGGCGTCGACCACCTCCTTGTCGCCGTTGACGACGTTGAGGATGCCGGCCGGCAGCCCGGCTTCGATGAACAGCTCGGCGATCCTGAGCGGCACGCCGGGATCGCGCTCCGACGGCTTCAGGATGAAGGCATTGCCCGACGCGATCGCCGGGGCGATCTTCCACAGCGGGATCATGGCGGGGAAGTTGAACGGGGTGATGCCGGCGACCACGCCGAGCGCCTGGCGCATCGAATAGACGTCGATGCCGGGGCCGGCGCCGTCGGTGAACTCGCCCTTCATCATGTGCGGGGCGCCGATGCAGACCTCGACCACTTCCAGCCCGCGCTGGATGTCGCCCTTGGCGTCGGCGATGGTCTTGCCGTGCTCGCGGGCGAGGATGTCAGCCAGCGAATCGTATTCACGGTTGGCGAGCTCGAGGAACTTCATCAGCACGCGCACCCGCCGCTGCGGATTGGTGGCGGCCCAGGCCGGCTGCGCCGCCTTGGCGTTCTCGACGGCGGCCCGCAGCTCGGCCTTGGAGGCCAGCGCGACGGCGCCGCGCAGGGAGCCGTCCATGGGCTGCATGACGTCCTGCTTGCGGCCGCTGGTGCCGGCGACGTGCTCGCCGCCGATGAAATGGCCATACTCGATCATTGGTCTTCGCTCCCTGGAATTCGGTGTGCGCATTGTCGGTCTTTACGCGCGCGATGGCAACGCGAGGGAAGTCGCAGCCGTTGTGCGGAAATTGATAGGCCACTTTGATCGGCCACGAATTTCCGCATATAGCGGATTTGATGCTTGCGCCCCTTCGCACCCCCCTCTGTCCTGCCGGACATCTCCCCCGCAAGGGGGGAGATTGG
>NZ_JCACER010000111.1:0-10302 GCF_059502445.1 Kumtagia sp. | reverse complement strand
CGACACCAACGCTCTGGATTCCGGGTTCCGCTGCGCGGCCCCGGAATGACGATCATCATCGGCATATGCGATTGCCCTGCCCTTGCGGGGGAGATGTCCGGCCCATTCGACAGGCTCAGGACAGAGGGGGGTGCGAAGGAACGCGATCATCGCCCGAATCCCCCCAGCTTCGCATGCCGGTTGACGTCCTTGTAAAGCAGGTAGCGGAATTTTCCGGGGCCGCCGGCATAGCAGGCCTGCGGGCAGAAGGCACGCAGCCACATGAAGTCGCCGGCCTCGACCTCCACCCAGTCCTGGTTGAGCCGGTAGACCGCCTTGCCTTCCAGCACGTAGAGCCCGTGCTCCATGACATGCGTCTCCGGGAAGGGAATGACACCGCCCGGCTCGAAGGTGACGATGGTGACGTGCATGTCGTGGCGGACGTCCGTGGGGTCGACGAAGCGCGTGGTCGCCCAGCGCCCGCCCGTATCCGGCATGGCCGCCGGCTCGATCTCCTGCTCGTTGACGAATACGGCCTGCGGCGGCTCTATGCCGTCGACGAATTCGTAGGCTTTGCGGATCCAGTGGAAGCGCGCCGCGCTGCCACCGGTGTTGCGCAGGCTCCAGGCGCTGCCCGGCGGGATGAAGGCGTAGCCGCCCGGTGTCATCGCATGGGCTTTCCCGCCGAGCGTGACCGTCACTTCGCCCTCGACCACGAAAAGCACGCCCTCCGCGCCCGCATCCGGTTCCGGGTTGTCGCTGCCGCCGCCGGGCAGAACCTCCATCACATATTGCGAAAAGGTCTCGGCGAAGCCGGAGAGCGGCCGCGCGATCACCCAGGCGCGCGTCTTCTCCCAGAACGGCAGGTAGCTGGCGACGATGTCGCTGAACTCGCGGCGCGGGATGACGACATAGGCTTGCGTGAACACGGCCCGGTCGGTGATCAGGTCGGTCTGCGGCGGCAGGCCGCCTTTGGGCGCGTAATAGCTGCGGGCGGTCATGGTCGCTCCTCAGGCGGGCAGGATGTCCTTCAGCCTGAGAAGCGCGATGCGCTCCACCTGGCCGCAGGCTGTTGCGAATTCCGTGGCACGGTTATTGGCGATGCGGCTCTCGAAGGCAGCCAGAATATCCGCCTTGGTCCGTCCCTTGACCGCGATGATGAAGGGAAAGCCGAATTTTTCGACATAGGCGCCGTTCAGCTCGGTGAAGCGGGCGCGCTCGGCGTCGGTCAGCGCGTCGAGCCCGGCCGAGGCCTGCTCCTTCGCCGATTCCGGCGTCAGGCGTTTTGCCTGCGCCAGCTTTCCGGCGAGATCGGGGTGAGCCTTGAGCACGCCGAGGCGCTCCTCCTCGGAAGCCGAGCGGAAGGCGCGGCAGAGCGCGTTGGCGAGGCCGCCGACGCTGTCATGCGCCGCGCCGAGCTCGAGCTCGAAGGCGCGCTCGGCAACCCAGGGCGAATGCTCGAAGATGCCGCCGAACTTTTCGACGAATTCCTCGCGGCCGAGGCGCGAGGGGCGCAGCGCCGGTGCCTGGTACGGATGCGTCTCGCGCCAGTGGCGGGCGATGTCGATGCGCCGCGGCAGCCACACGCGCTCATGGCCCTTCACATAGTCGATGAAGCGCTTCAGCCCGAGCACGCGTCCCGGCCGGCCGACGAGCCGGCAATGCAGGCCGATCGACATCATCTTCGGCCGGCCCGCTTGGCCTTCGGCGTAGAGCGCGTCGAAGGCGTCCTTCAGGTAGGCGAAGAACTGGTCGCCATTGGTGAAGCCGGCCGAGATGGCGAAGCGCATGTCGTTGGCGTCGAGCGTGTAGGGGATGATGAGCTGCGGTGGGATCGCGGTGCCGTGGCCGTCATGATCGAGCCAGTAGGGCAGGTCGTCGTCATAGGTGTCGGAGACATAGTCGAAACCGCCCTCCTCCGCCGCCAGCCGCACCGTGTTGACCGAGGTCCGGCCCGTGTACCATCCGGTCGGCCGCTCGCCGGTGACTTCCGTATGCAGGCGGATCGCCTCGGCCATGTGGGCGCGCTCCTCCTCGGCCGAGTATTCGCGATAATCGACCCACTTCAGCCCGTGCGACGCGATCTCCCAGCCAGCCTCCTGCATGGCCGCGACCTGGTCGGGCGAGCGGGCCAGCGCCGAGGCGACGCCATAGCAGGTGGCAGGCACACTGGCTTCCGTGAACAGCCGGTGCAGCCGCCAGAAGCCGGCGCGCGCGCCGTATTCGTAGATCGATTCCATGTTCCAGTGGCGTATGCCGGGCCACGGCTGCGCGCCGGTGATCTCGGACAGGAACGCCTCGGAGGCGGCGTCGCCATGCAGCAGGCAGTTCTCGCCACCCTCCTCGTAGTTGACGACGAACTGGACGGCGACGAAGGCGCCGTTCGGCCAGCGCGGATCCGGCGGATTGGCGCCGTAGCCGCGCATGTCCCGGATATAACGTTTGGGAGTCATGGGTTGGCCGTTTCCTCTTTGTTGTCTGAACGATAGCGGATGCCACGGGAAGCCGATCCCCCCGAAAAATTTGAAAGTCTTTTTGTGGCGCTCCGCTTCCCTGCGACCGCGGCATGGCCTTTAATCCATGTACGATCCAGGATCGCGTTCGAACGTACCACGGAGGGAGGCCGAATGGCGAAGGCAGAAGGCGGGCGGCTGACCACCCATGTGCTCGACACCGCGTCCGGAAAGCCGGCGGCCGGGCTGAGGATCGCGCTCTACAGGCTCGACGGCGAGCGCCGGTCGCATCTGAAGACGGTCGTCACCAATGCGGACGGCCGCTGCGACGCCCCGCTCCTGGAAGGCGACGCCTTCGCCGCCGGCGAATACGAGCTGGTCTTCGCCGCCGGCGACTATCTGCGCGCACACGCTACGGCGCTGCCGGAGCCGGCCTTTCTGGATCAGGTCCCGATCCGCTTCGGCATGGCCGAGCAGACGCACTACCACGTGCCGTTGCTGATCTCGCCCTACGGCTATTCGACCTACAGGGGGAGCTGATGGTTGTGTTCAGCCCGGCGCTCCTTCGCACCCCCCTCTGTCCTACCGGACATCTCCCCCGCAAGGGGGGAGATTGGCCTGCCGCTTTCCTTTCGCCAATCTCCAACTTCGCAGAAGATGCGAAGTCGTCGAAGCTGCCAATCTCCCCCCTTGCGGGGGAGATGTCCGGCAGGACAGAGGGGGGTGCGAAGGAGCGCCGCCCATACCGCTGGTCCCTGGAAAGGCGCTGAGCCATGGCAAGGACAGAAACCCGCGCCGAAATCCGCTTCATCCTCAATGGAGAGGACGTGGCGCTCTCCGACGTCGCGCCCGACGAGACGCTGCTCGACTGGCTGCGGCTGGAGCAGCGCCTGCGCGGCACCAAGGAGGGCTGCGCCGAGGGCGACTGCGGCGCCTGCACCGTGCTGGTCGGCCGGCTCTCCGGCGGAAAACTCGTCTATGAGAGCGTCAATGCCTGCATCCGCTTCGTCGGCTCGCTCGACGCCACCCATGTCGTCACCATCGAGCATCTGAAGGGCAAGGACGGCAGGCTGCATCCGGTGCAGCAGGCGATGGTCGGCTTCCACGGCTCGCAATGCGGCTTCTGCACGCCGGGCTTCGTCATGTCGCTCTACGGCCTGTGGATGCGCTCCCCTAACCCGTCGGATGCCGAGATCGAGAAGGCACTGCAGGGCAATCTCTGCCGCTGCACCGGCTACGAGGCGATCATGCGCGCCGCCCGCGCCATCTCCGATTACGGCCAGGCGGCGAAGGACCCGCTGCTCGCCGAGCGCGCGCAGATCGCGAAGAGGCTGGCGACACTCAGGGACGGCCGCCGCGTCGACATCGGCGAGGGCAAGGCACGCCTCGTCGTGCCGGCCTCGCTCGACGATTTCGCCGAGATCTATCAGGCCGAGCCGAAAGCGACCGTGGTGGCCGGCTCCACCGACGTCGGCCTGTGGGTGACGAAATTCATGCGCGAGATTTCCCCGGTCGTCTTCATCGGCGGGATCGACGAGCTGAAATCCATTTCCGAAGCGGATGGCGTCATCACCATCGGCGCCGGCGTCACCTACACCGAGGCCTTCGCGCTGCTCGCGGACCGCATCCCGACCATGGGCACGCTGCTGGACCGCCTCGGTGGCGAGCAGGTGCGCAACATGGGCACGATCGGCGGCAACATCGCCAACGGCTCGCCGATCGGCGACACGCCGCCGCCGCTGATCGCGCTGGGCGCGCAACTCACGCTGCACAAGGGCGCGGAGCGCCGGAGCATCCCGCTGGAGGATTTCTTCGTCGCCTACGGCAGGCAGGACCGGCTGCCCGGCGAGTTCGTCGAGAGGGTCACCGTTCCGCTGCCGGCAAAGGACGAAAAATTCGCCGTCTACAAGGTGTCGAAACGGCGCGACGAGGACATCAGCTCGACGCTCGGCGCCTTCCGGCTGCGGCTCGCCGAAGACGGCACGGTGGCATCGATCCGCATCGCCTTCGGCGGCATGGCGGCGACGCCGAAACGCGCGCTCGCCGTCGAGGCCGCGCTGGAAGGCAGGCTCTGGACGGAGGCGGCGGTGGACGCCGCGCTCGCCGCCTTCGAGTCCGACTTCACGCCCTTGACCGACATGCGCGCCAGCGCGGAATACCGTATGCTGGCGGCGAAGAACCTGCTCCGCCGCTTCTTCGTCGAGACGACCGGCACGAGGGCGCCGGTCCAGGTCGGACGCGCGGCGTGATGGGATCTATGCCGGATATGGGAACATTCGCGCTCCTTCGCACCCCCCTCTGTCCTGCCGGACATCTCCCCCGCAAAGGGGGAGATTGGCAGTTTCGGCGGCATCGCCTCTCCTGCGACCTCGGCGACCGTCGAAATCCAAGCGGCAGGCTGATCTCCCCCCTTGCGGGGGAGATGTCCGGCAGGACAGAGGGGGGTGCGAAGGAGCGCCACGCCGGGGGGATGTGTCGATGAACAAGCATGCCTCTCCCGACCTCAAGGCCGCAAGGATCGCCGGCGCCGTCCACACCGACCAGCGCCACGATTCCGCGCACAAGCACGTCACCGGCGAAGCCGTCTATATCGACGACATGCCGGAGCCGGCCGGCACGCTGCACGGCGCGCTCGGGCTGTCGACGGTTGCACATGCAACCATTCGCGGCATCGACCTCTCCGCCGTCGGAACCGCTCCCGGTGTCATCGCCGTGCTGACCGCCGCCGACGTGCCCGGCGAGAACGATATTTCCCCGACCGGCCGCCACGACGAGCCGATCCTGGCCGAAGGCGCGGTGCAGTTCTTCGGCCAGCCCATCTTCTGCGTCATCGCCGAAACCCGCGAGCAGGCGCGCCGTGCCTGCCGGCTGGCGAGGATCGAGTACGACGAACTGCCGGCCGTCATCGACGTGTGGGACCTCGATCCGGCGAAGGACAAGCTCGTCACGCCGCCGCTGACGCTGAAGCGCGGCGACGCGGCCGGCGCGATCGCCACCGCGCCGCGCCGCGTGAAGGGACGCATGCGCGTCGGCGGCCAGGATCACTTTTACCTGGAAGGCCACATCTCGCTCGCCGTGCCCGGCGAGGACGGCGACGTCACCGTCCACTGCTCGACCCAGCACCCCAGCGAGGTGCAGCACATGGTGGCGCATGCGCTCGGCGTGCCGAGCCACGCGGTCACCGTCGAGATCAGGCGCATGGGCGGCGGCTTCGGCGGCAAGGAGACGCAGGGCAACCAGTTCGCCGCGCTGGCTGCGATAGCCGCCAAGCGGCTCGGCCGCGCCGTAAAAATCCGGCTCGACCGCGACGACGACATGCTTGCCACCGGCAAGCGCCACGACTTCGTCGTCGACTACGACGTCGGATTCGACGATGAAGGCAATATTCTTGGCGTCGACTACATCTATGCGGCGCGCTGCGGCTTCTCGTCCGACCTCTCAGGCCCGGTGACCGACCGCGCGCTGTTCCACTGCGACAACGCCTATTTCTGGCCGGCCGTCCAGGCGAAGTCCGCGCCGCTCTACACCAACACCGTCTCCAACACCGCCTTCCGCGGTTTCGGCGGCCCACAGGGCATGGTCGGCGCGGAGCGCATCATCGACGAGGTCGCCTTCGCGGTCGGAAAGGACCCGCTGGAGATCAGGAAGCTCAACTTCTACGGCCAGAAAGGCGACAAGAGGGGCGAGCGCAACGTGACGCCCTACCACCAGACGGTGGAGGACAACATCATCCACCGCATCGTCGCGGAACTGGAGGCAAGCGCCGACTACGAGGGCCGCCGCCGCGAGATCGCCGCCTTCAACGCCAACAGCCGCATCGTCAAGCGCGGCCTGGCGCTGACGCCCGTCAAATTCGGCATCTCCTTCACCGCGACCCACTACAACCAGGCCGGCGCGCTGGTGCATGTCTACACCGACGGCTCCGTGCACCTGAACCACGGCGGCACCGAGATGGGCCAGGGGCTCTACGTCAAGGTCGCCCAGGTGGTCGCGGAAGAATTCCAGATCGACATCGACCGGGTGAAGATCACCGCCACCACGACCGCAAAAGTGCCCAACACCTCGGCGACCGCAGCCTCGTCCGGCTCGGACCTGAACGGCATGGCGGCGCAGGACGCGGCCCGCCAGATCAGGAAGCGGCTCACCGACTTCGCCGCGGACAAATATTCCGTGCCGGTCGACCAGATCGCGTTCCTGCCCAACCGGGTGCGGATCGGCAACCAGGAGATTCCCTTCCCCGACCTGGTCAAGCAGGCCTATATGGCGCGCGTCCAGCTGTCGGCCGCCGGCTTCTACAAGACGCCGAAGATACACTGGAACCGTGACAAAGGCGAAGGCCATCCGTTCTACTACTTCGCTTACGGCGCCTCCTGCTCGGAGGTGTCGGTCGACACGCTGACGGGCGAGTATGTGGTCGAGCGCTCCGACATCCTGCACGAGACCGGCCGCTCGCTGAACCGGGCGATCGATCTCGGCCAGATCGAAGGCGGTTTCATCCAGGGCATGGGCTGGCTGACCACCGAGGAGCTTTGGTGGGACGGCAAGGGGCGGCTGCGCACCCACGCGCCGTCGACCTACAAGATCCCGCTCGCCTCGGACCGCCCGAAGATCTTCAACGTGACGCTGGCCGACTGGCCGGAGGCGCATGAGCCGACCATCCACCGCTCCAAGGCGGTGGGCGAGCCGCCCTTCATGCTGGCCATGTCCGTGCTGCACGCGCTGTCGGACGCGGTGGCAAGCGTCGCCGATCACAGGTTCTGCCCGCGCCTCGACGCCCCCGCCACGCCGGAGCGCGTGCTGATGGCGATCGAGCGGCTGAGAGGGGGGGCGGGAAGGTAGGCTCCGCCGGTCAATCGGCGGAAATGCTGGTATAGTTGCTCGTGATGTTTGCGCTCAGTCGCACCCCCCTCTGTCCTGCCGGACATCTCCCCCGCAAGGGGGGAGATTTGCCGGCCGCCTTGATTTCGCCAATCGCCAACGGTGCAAGAATGGCGGCAAGGTCAACGCTGCCGATCTCCCCCCTTGCGGGGGAGATGTCCGGCAGGACAGAGGGGGGTGCGACGGAACGCGGCCTTCCCGCATATCGGTGGGTCACCGCGCCATGACCTTCACCGTTCAGTCTCTGAGGACTTTCCTCGCCGCCGGCCCCACCGCCCTGGTCGAGGTCGCCTCGGCAAAAGGCTCGACGCCGCGCGAGAAGGGCGCCTGGATGCTGGTGTCGCCGGAAAAAATCTTCGGCACGATCGGCGGCGGCCAGCTCGAATTCATGGCGATCGACAAGGCGCGCGAGATGCTGCGCGGCGCCCTCTCCCCCCTCGAGGAGATGTCGCCGAAGGCGACAGAGGGGGTTGTTGCGGCAACGCGCCGACCTGATCTTGCGGCGCGGCAAGGAACCTCGAGCACTGCCGCAACGACCCCACCCGGCGGCTTCGCCGCCACCCTCCCCTCAAGGGGGAGGGAGACCCTGCTCTCCATCCCGCTCGGCCCCGAGATCGGCCAGTGCTGCGGCGGGCGGGTCGAGCTGTCGATTCGCCTGGTCGACGAAGCGCTCAAAACCCGGCTTCTCGACCAGGCCACGGCCGAAGATGCCCGGCTGCCGCATGTCTATCTCTTCGGCGGCGGCCATGTCGGCCACGCGCTGGCCTCGGCCTTTTCGCTGCTGCCGCTGAGGACCATCGTGGTGGAGACCCGCGCCGAAGCCCTGGAAGGCATGCCCATGGCGGTCGAGGCAAAACTGACGCCTGTGCCGGAGGAGATGGTGCGCGCGGCGCCGGCCGGCTCCGCCTTCGTCGTGCTCACCCACGACCACGCATTGGATTTTCTGATCGTCGCCGAAGCGCTCAAGCGCGACGACGCGGCCTATGTCGGCATGATCGGCTCGAAGACCAAGAAGGCGACCTTCCGCGGCTGGTATCTCAAGACCGCCGGCGGCAGCGAACGGACGTTTGCGCGCCTCGTCTCGCCGATCGGCGGCGATGCCGTCAGGGACAAGCGCCCCGCCGTGATCGCGGCACTCGCCGCCGCCGAGATCATGACCGCGCTGGCGACCGCTTGCGCCGGCGCGCAGGCAAACCCCTCGACCGCTCGGGCCTGACACCGGCGTCTTTCACCCCACCCGCCTTGCTTCGCTCGGCATCCTCCCCATCGAGGGCACGGAGTGGCGCCAGGCTCGCTGCCTTCCTCCCCCTTGAGGGCAGGGCAATCGCATATGAGTTTACCCCACCCCTAACCCCTCCCCACAAAGGGGAGGGGGACCGGTTGGCATCACCGCAAGGCGTCAATCCTCGCGGTTTCGCGCGGCATGGCGGCCGCAAAGTTCCCCTCCCCCTTGTGGGGAGGGGTTAGGGGTGGGGGTACGGGCGGCGAAAGTCGTCGTCGATTGCCATATGCAATTGCCCTGCCCTCAAGGGGGAGGTCTCTGGCCCGAAGGGCCGGAGGGGGTAGAGCAACCAAATCGTGCGGATCGCTGTGGCGAGGTGAAACGGTCAGTCGCCGGCCTGACCCGCATCGCCCTCGCCGGCCTTGCGCGCCATCACCGCCTCATAACCCGCCCTAAGCTGCATCCACACCGGCAACTCGTCCGGGTCGGCGTCGGCGGCGCTCTCGCCGAGATGCTCGCGGCGCAGCTCGCGCATGAACTGCTCCCACATCTTCGGGCCGCCCTGCTCCAGCAGGATGGCGCGGATCGACAGCTCCTCGCTCACCGGCAGCCATTTCGAGCCCCAGGCGCCGATCTGGGCGAACACCGGAACAAGCTCGATTGCCTTCTCGGTCAGGCTGTAGATCGCCTTCTGCTTGTGCGTCGGGTCGTCCGCCCTGGTGAGCATGCCCTGCTCCACCAGCTTCCTCAGCCGGTCGGCAAGAATGTTGGAGGCGATGCCCTCCTGCGAGTTGGTCAGCAGCTCGCGAAAATGCCGGCGGTTGCCGAACATCATGTCGCGCAGGATCAGCAGGCTCCACCGGTCTCCCAATATCTCGACGGTCAGGTTGATGGGGCACCCCGATCGATGCTCGGAAACGGCATCCATTCTCTTCTCCAAAAAAACCAGTTGCAAAGTACTACCGGTTTCGCTAGATATCAACTGCTTGCAAACCGCAACTGGTTGCATCAAAGCCGATGGGCCGGTGCACAGAGAGGAGAAGTCCGATGACCGCGCATTCCGTCCAGCACGGCACTTTCACCATCGAGCGGCGTTATGCTGTCGCGCCGGCCGTCGTCTTCGCGGCTTTCGCCGACCCCACCGCCAAACGGAAATGGTTCATCGAGGGCGAGGGCTGGACGATCGACGGCTACGAGGCCGATTTCCGCGTCAGCGGAGCCGAGCGCAGCCGCTTCCGCTTCGGCGACGGCCCGCCCATGGGCAACGAAACGCTCTACATGGACATCGTGCCCGACCGCCGCATCGTCATCGCCTATGCGATGACGCTGGAGGGCACGCCCTTCTCGGCCTCGCTCGCGACCATCGAGTTCCTGCCCGACGGCGACGGCACGAAGCTCGTCTACACCGAGCAGGCCGCCTTTCTCGACGGCAAGGACGAGGTGGCGAGCCGCAGGGATGGCTGCGGCGGCCTGCTTGAGGCGCTCGCCCTTTATCTCGACAGGGGCGCAGCTTGAGCGGGAAAGGTGCCGCCGGCATTCAGGCTGGAACCCTCCCCCAGGGGCAGGGCGATCGCATATGAGTTGTATCGGCGCGGCAGACAGCTCGGCGTCGTCATTCCGGGGCCGCGCCGCGGAACCCGGAATCCAGAGTGCCGACGCTGCTCGAAATTCCTGGATATTTGCGAGGTTTCGCTTTTCCTTCGACACCAACGCTATGGATTCCGGGTTCCGCTGCGCGGCCCCGGAATGATGGGTGGACGGCCCCTCACG
>NZ_JCACER010000110.1:0-193263 GCF_059502445.1 Kumtagia sp. | reverse complement strand
CCAATCTCCCCCCTTGCGGGGGAGATGTCCGGCAGGACAGAGGGGGGTGCGAAGGAGCACGACCAGCAACGATCATCATCCCGCCCTCCCCGGCTCGCCGAAACCCTCATGCACAACCAGCGGCGCGAAATAGGCTTCCGATGCGTCCTCGATCTCGGGAATGCCGCCGCCGGTGATGCGCGGCACGGCCTGCAAAAGCGCCCGCGTATAGGGGTGGCGCGGGTCGTCGAACAAGGCCGCCGTCGGTCCTTGCTCGACGATGCGGCCCTTGTAGATGACGTAAAGGCGGTCGGCGAATTCGCGCACCACGCCGAGATTGTGCGAGATGAACAGCACCGCCGTATGGTGTTTCTCGGTGAGGTCGCGCATCAGCGTGAGCGTCTGCGCCTGCACGGTGACGTCGAGCGCCGTGCCCGGCTCGTCGGCGATCAGCAGCGATGGCTCGTTGGCGAGCGCCATGGCGATCATGACACGCTGGTTCATGCCGCCGGAAAGCTGGAACGGATAGGAATCGAGCACGCGCTCCGGTTCGGAAATCGCCACGTCGTCGAGCGCCGCCACCGCGCGCCGACGCGCTTCGGCTTGCGAGATGCCGGGGCTGCCGCGCAGCAGCACCTCGTGGAACTGCGTCGCGATCGTGTAGACCGGATTGAGCGAGGAGGTCGGATCCTGAAAGATCATCGACATTCTTGTGCCGCGCAGCGCGTGGCGCTCCCGCTCCGAAAGCTTCGCCAGGTCGCGACCTTCGAACTCGACCAGTCCGGAGACTCGGGCGCTGCGCAGCGACTGGATGAGGCCGAGCACGATGCGCGCCGTCACCGACTTGCCGGAGCCGGATTCACCCACCAGCGCGACGCGCTCGCCCTTGGCGATGTGCAGCGAGATGCCGTGCAGCACCTCCAGCATGCCCGCATGGCTGCGGAAGCCGAGCTTCAGATCGCGGATCAGCAGCGTGGGTGCGTTCATTGCTCGGCCCCCAGAATCTCCCGCAGCGCGTCGCCTACGAGATTGAAGCCGAACACCGCGACCAGGATGGCGAGCCCGGGAAAGACGGTGAGCCACCACGAGTCCGGCAGGTATTTCGCGCCGTCCGCCACCATCGAGCCGAGGTCCGGCGTCGGCGGCTGCACGCCGAGCCCGAGGAAGGACAGCGACGAGGCGATCAGGATGACGAAGCCGAGGTCGAGCGTCATCTTGGTGAGGATCGACGGCACGCAGTTCGGCAGGATCTCGCGGAACATGACATGCGTTTTCGAGGCGCCGATCACCTCGGCGGCGAGGACGTAACCCTCCTCCTTCTCGGAGCGCGCAAGATTGTAGACGAGGCGCGTGTACCAGGGCCACCACATGGCGGTCACCGCGATCATGCCGTTGGTCAGCGTCGGCTCGAGCACGCCCATCATCGACATGGCCAGCACCAGCGGCGGGATCGACAGGAACACGTCGGTGACGCGCATCAGGATGTATTCGACCCAGCCGCCGAAATAGCCGGCGACGAGGCCGATGGTGACGCCGATCGGCACGGCGATCGCCAGCACCACCACGCCGAGGATCAGCGAGATGCGGTAGGCGTAGACGATGCGGGTGAACAGGTCGCGGCCGACCAGGTCGGTGCCCATGATGTAGGGCCACTCCGGCGCCTTGTTGAAATTGGCGAAGTCGACCACGGCGCCGGCATGCTCCGGAAACGGCGTGATGAAGTCGGCAAAGATCGCCGACAGCACGACGAGCGCGACCAGTGCCAGGCCGAGCAGCGACAGCGGATTGCGCAGCAGGATGGCGAACGTGCGGTTCATGGGCACACTCGCGAGATGGTGTGACCAGCGACGCCCTCCTCTGGCCTGCCGGCCAAATGCGTTTCGGCTTCCCGGGCGCCCCCTCCACCACGCTTCGCGTGGTTCCCCTCCCCCGTAAACGGGGGAGGATCGACGGCGTAGCCGGCCGCAACGGAGGGTCCTCCCCTGCGAAGCGGGGGAGGGGGACCGCCGAAGGCGGTGGAGGGGGCGCTTCGCGTGAGCCTCTCCATCACCCCGCCCTCTGCGAATAGCGTATGCGCGGGTTGATGAAGGCGATCAGCAGGTCGACGATCACGTTGACGATCAAAAACATCGCGGAGATGATCAGCACCGTGCCGATGATGGCGTTTAAGTCCTTTCGCAGGATCACCGCCACGCCGTACCGCGACAGGCCCGGCCAGGCGAATACCGCCTCGACCAGGAAGGCGTTGCCGAGCATCGCCGCGAAGTCGAGGCCGATGATGGTGAGCGACGGGATCATCGACGGCCGGAAGGCATATTTGCCGGCGATGCGCCTGCCAGGAAAGCCGTAGGACTGCGCCATCTCGATGTAAGGCTTTTCGTAGGTCTCGACCATGTTGGAGCGGACCAGCCGCGCCGCCTGGCCGATGCCCGACAGCGCCAGCGCAAAGGCCGGCAGCACGATATGCCAGGCAGCATTGCCGAAGGCACGGACATTTCCGGCGATCAGCGTGTCGACCAGCAGGAAGCCGGTGGCCGGCGGGATGGTAAAACTGTCGGAGATGCGTCCGGCGATCGGGAAGAGCGGCAGGAAATAAGCGAACAGCAGCATCAGGATCACCGCCCAGACGAAGGCCGGGGCGGAGACGCCGAGCAGCGTGACCAGGCGGATCAGGTTGTCGATCCAGCTGTCGCGGTAGCGCGCCGAGAGGATGCCGAGCGGCAGGCCGATGAGCACCATCATCAGACCCGAGACGAGCACCAGTTCCAGCGTCGCCGGCAGGAACTGGGCGATATCGGTCATCACCGGCCGGTTGGTGTAAAGCGAGACGCCGAGGTCGCCGCGCGCCAGATCGGACAGGAAGTGGCCGTATTGCACGACGATCGGCTGGTCGAGATGCAGCCGCTCGCGCAGCGCCGCGACCTGCTCGGCCGAGGCGTTCGGCCCGAGCGCGATGCGCGCCGGGTCGCCGGGGATCACCCGGGCGATGGCGAAGATCAGCATGGAGACCCCGATCAGCACGATCAGCGAGGTTCCCAGCCGCTTCGCGAGGAGGCGGACGACAGGCAGCATCATCGGTTCCGTTCGTCGGGCGGTCTGCCGGCGGCAAAGATAGCCACCGGCCAGCAAAATCAGCCTATTCGTTCATTTCCATCAGGCGGAAGGTGAAGGCCATGCCGGTCAGGCCGAACGCCTTGCTCCTGTCGGTGAGCGCCGGAACCGAGACGCGCTTGCTCGCCGCGAACACGGCGTTCTGGTCATAGGCGAAGATCGTCGGTGCGAGCTCCTTCAGCCGCTTGCCCGCCTCCGTGTAGGTGGCGGCGCGCTGCTCGTCGCTGGTCTCGGTACGGCCCCTGTCGAGCAGTTCGTCGACCTTGGCATCCTTCAGATATTCCGGCGACTGCCAGGTGCCGGCGGCCGAGGAATGATACATGCCGTAGATCAGCGTGTCGGGATCGCCGGTGACGGCGTTGACGAAGACCTGGCTGATGTTCGGCGTGTTCTCCGGCTTGGTGACCTGCTCGGAGAACAGCGCCCACGGGATCTTCCGGACTTCCGACTTGATGCCGAGTTCGGTGAAATTCGCCTGCATCAGCAGCGCGTAACGCTCCTCGAGCGGCACCTCGCCCACCCAGGACAGCTCGAGGGTGAAGTCCTCCGGCTTGTACTTGCACTGGGCAAGGTACTCTTTCGCCTTGTCGAGGTCGCGGGCATAGGCTTCCGAGGCCGGCAGCGCGCCGAGCATGCCGGCCGGCAACGGGCCGGAGGCCGGGCTGCCCTGCGACACCTCGTCGGTGATCGCCACCATCTTGACGCCGGCGGCGTAGTCGAAGGCATAGGTGAGCGCCAGCCGGCAGTTCAGATCGTCCAGCGGCTTCTTGGTGGTGTTCATCTTGATGTAGAAGCCGGAGCCGCCGGTCTCGACCAGGAGCTGCGCGCCTCCGGCGGCGAGCGCCTTCAGCACCTCCGGCGGCAGCCATTGCGAGGTGATGTCGTGCTCGCCCTGGGCGATCAGCGTGCGCACGGTGGCGGCCTCCAGCCCGTAGCGCAGCCGCACCGTGTCGGGCGCCTTGGCGGGAACGCCGAGGAAATAGTCGGCGTTCCTGGCCATCACCGTCTCTTCCTGCGGATTGTGCGAGACGACCTTGTAGGCGCCGCTGCCGGCGGCGTGGGTCGAGAGATAGCCCTGCCCCCAGTCCTTCATGTCGCCGTCGCCTGCCCGGAGGTTCTCGGAAACGAGCTTCTTGTCGACGATGGGCAGGCGCAGCAGCGCCGACAGGAAGGGCGAATAGGGGCTGGTCAGCGTGAATCTGACGGTTGTCGGATCGACGGCTTCCGCCTTCTCGACATTGGCGAAGAGATAGGAAAGTCCCTGCCCCAGCGCCTTCATGCGGTCGAGCGAGAAGACCACGTCCTCGGCCGTCAGCGGATTGCCGCTCTGGAATTTTACGTCGGAGCGCAGCTTGAAGGTGTAGGTCTTGCCGTCGGTCTCCCAGCTTTCGGCGAGATGCGGCACGACGCCCGGCCTGCCCTGCGCGGCCAGCACCAGCGTGTCGTAGATGTTGAACGTCAGGATCGAGTCGGCATAGTCCGTGGCCTTGCCGGGATCGAGTTCGCCGACGGCGACCTCATCGAGGCGCAGCACGGTTTCGGCAGCGGCAGGCGTCACGGCGACGACCGCAAGGCCGGCGAGCGAGGTGGCGGCGACAAGCGTCGCCGCCAATGGCTTGAGCAGGCTTTTCATTGTGTTTTCCCCTTCAGTATTTTCAGCGGCTTTGGTGCACTTTTGCGGCTCGTTGCGCGCGACACGGCCATGCTGGTCTCGGGCCGGCCCGCCGGCGCCCCGTCACCGAAGACGTCCATCGTGCAGGTGTGCAGCACGGTCGTCGACGACGTGGTGTGATTCCACGTCGCATGCGTCCGGGTGGACGGGAAATGGACGGAGTCGCCCGTCCCAAGGATCGTCCGCTCGCCGTCGATCTCGATCGTGAGCGCGCCTTCGAGGATGAAGAATATCTCCTCGCCCTCATGCGACATCGGCTCGCTGCGAAAACCCGGCGGCTCGTGGAAGATGACGCTGCGCAGCACGTTGCCCGGAAACGACGCCGAGAGGCGCTCGTAGGTGACGGCGTTGCTGCCGAGCGCGTAGACCGGCCGCTGGTCGTGGCGGGTCACCGGCTTGTCGCCGCGCGGCTGCGCCAGGAAGTCGCCGACGTCGGAGCCCAGAACCCGGCAGACGTTGATCAGCGAGGTCAGCGACGGAATGGTGATGCCGCGCTCGATCTGCGAGATGAACCCGACCGACAGGCCGGCGCCGTCGGCCACGTCCTTGAGCGTGAGGTCGAGAGCCAGCCGGCGATCCCGGAGCCTCTGGCCCAGCGGGATTTCGGCCGAGTTCACGCCGGTCGTGTCGGCAGCCTGGCTCATGCCTTCTCCATTTTAGTAGGACTAAAATTGTAGCAGGACTAAAACGTCGTCAAGTGGAATCTGCGTGATCGAGCGGCAATTCCGTCACATGCCCGCCAGGCAGGCACTTTTGCAGGAAACGCGGGAGCGGCGGCTTCGGCTCGAAGCGCTCGGCAGGACGACCTTTGGTGGGTGGATGACGCGCGATACAGGCGAGGCAATGGTCTCGGCGATCCGCGAACCGCCTCGGCTCGCGGGCCATGGCCTGGCAGCACCCTCGGACTATCAAACCGATGGCGTCAGCCCGCCATCAGTTGTGCCGCCCTTTCCGCGATCATGACGACCGGCGCATGCGTGTTGCCGGACACGATGGTCGGCATCACCGAGGCGTCGGCTATGCGCAAGCCATGAATGCCGCGCACACGCAACTGCGGGTCGACCACCGCCATCTCGTCCGTCCCCATCCTGGCCGTGCCGACCGGATGGAAGATCGTCGTGGCGATGTCGCCGGCGGCCCGCGCCAGATCCTCGGCGGACTGGATATGCGTGCCCGGCCTGAACTCCTCCGGCCCGTATTCCGCCATCCGCCCGGTCGCCATCAGCCGGCGCGCGGCACGGATGGAATCCGCGGCCACCGCCCTGTCCGCGTCGGTCGAAAGGTAGTTGGGGGCGATGGCCGGATGCACCATCGGATCGTTCGCCACGATGTTCACCGTGCCGCGCGACTCCGGGCGGAGGTTGCAGACCGAGACGGTGATCGCCGGAAACGCGTGCAGCGGCTCGCCGAACTTGTCCAGCGACAGCGGCTGGACGTGGAATTCGATGTTCGCCGTCTCGAAACGCGGATCGGACTTCATGAAGATGCCGAGCTGCGACGGTGCCATCGCCATCGGTCCGGAGCGCTTCAGCGCGTAGAGCAGGCCGATCTGCGCCTTGCCGAGCAGCGAGGCCTGCCACTCGTTCAACGTCCGCGCCCCGCGGATGCGGAACGCCGTCCGGATCTGCAAATGGTCCTGCAGGTTGGCGCCGACGCCGGGCATGTCCCTGACAACGTCGATGCCGTGCCTGCGCAGCAGCTCGGCCGGACCGACGCCGGAAAGCTGGAGCAGCTGCGGCGTACCGATCGCGCCGGCGGCGAGCACGATCTCGCCCGAGGCCGCGGCACGGGCCGGGCGGCCGTCGAGGCGGAGGTCGATGCCGGCGGCGCGGCCGGCCTCGAAACGGATGCGCTCTGCCTGCGCACCGGTGACGATGCGCAGGTTCCGGCGATGCCGGACCGGCGCGATGAAGGCGCGGACCGCGTTGAAGCGGAAGCCGGCCTTCTGATTCACCTCGAAATAGGACGAGCCCTCGTTGTCGCCGGCGTTGAAGTCGTCGATCTTCGGCACACCGAGCTCTTCGGCCGCCTCGCGCACCGCATCGAGGATCGGCCAGGAAAGCCGCTGGCGCTCCACCCGCAATTCGCCGGCCTGGCCGTGATAGGGACCGTCCAGCGCATGATGGTTCTCCGACTTGCGAAACAGCGGCAGCACGTCGTCCCAGCCCCAGCCGACATTTCCGAGCTGGCGCCAGTGATCGTAGTCGGCGGCTTGGCCGCGCATGTAGATCATGCCGTTGATGGAGGAGCAGCCGCCCATCACCCGGCCGCGCGGATAGGCCAGCGAGCGGCCGTTGAGGCCGGGCTCGGCGACGGTCGAATAGCCCCAGTCAGTGCGCGGATTGCCCATGCAGTAGAGGTAGCCGACCGGGATGTGGATCCAGTGGTAATTGTCGGACCCGCCGGCCTCCAGCAGCAGGACGCGCCTGGAGGGATCGGCGCTCAGCCGGTTTGCCAGCACGCAGCCCGCCGATCCGGCGCCGACCACGATATAGTCGTAGCTGCCGAGGTCGATGCGATCATTGGCCCGCTTGCGATCGTTCATGTGTTCCGCTGTCCCGCAGATAGCCGTGCCATTGTGCCGGCATCGCCTCCGCCAGCGAACGATAGAGCCGGTACCGCGCCTCGACGAGATACCTATGCTCCGCCTGGGGCGCATGCACGCGACTCGTCCTTACCATAGCCGAGACGCCCGCTTCGATGGAGCCGAACATGCCGCCCGCGACCCCAGCCCCGATCGCGGCGCCCAGCGCGCCCGTCTCCTGGCATTCTGCGATGGTGACGGGAACGCCGACGATATCGGCGAACATCTGGCACCAGGCTGCACTGCGCGACCCGCCGCCCGAAAGCGCCGCCGTCTCGAAGGCCGCGCCGGCCGCCTTCAGCCTGTCTATGTGGCGGCGATGCTCGAACACCACGCCTTCATAGAGCGCCGACAGCATCTCGGCCCTGCCTTGCCAGCCCGACAGGCCGACGAAGGCGCCGCGCGCATCGGCATGCGTGGCCGAGCCGTACAGGAACGGCAGGAACAGCGGGTTCTCGGCGGCGGGGCGGACCTGCTCGACCAGCCGGTTGCAGTCCTCGAACGCGGACGCGTCGTGCGTCGGCGCGAGTTCGCGCACGAACCATTCGAGATTGACGGCGGAGGTGGCGCTGGACTCCACCGCGACGTAGCGGTCCGCCCTCCAGGTCGAGGCGTGGAAGATGCGCTCGTCGACCAGCGGCGTTTCACGAACCACCTGGTTGATGCCCCAGGTGCCGGCGACGATCGCCGCCTGCCCCGGCGCATGGACGCCCGATCCGATCATCGAGGCGATGATGTCGAAGAATCCGGCGGCGACGGGTGTTCCCGCCGAGAGCCCGGTGGCCTGCGCCGCCTCGCCGGTGACGTGGCCGGCGATCGCCTCCGACTCGACCAGTGCCGGCAGCATCGCCTCCGCATCGGCCAGATCGTAGGCCTCCAGCAGCTTTCGGTCGTATCGCCGTTCGGGCAGCCGCAGCAGTCCGCAGCCGCTCATGTCGGAATAGTCGCTGACGCGGTTGCCGGTCAGCATCAGCGTGATGACGTCCTTGCTGAGCAGCGCCGTCCCGGTCTTCGCATAGAGGTCGGGACGGTTCTGCTTGACCCAGGCGAGCAGGGTCGCTGTCTGCGCCGGCCAAGGCCGCTGCAGGCACATCGGGTAAAGGTGGTCGCCGGTTTCGCCGCCGCGCATCGACGAGGCCAGTGCGGCGGCCCGGTTGTCGATCGACTGGATGCCCAGCAGCGGCCGCCGGTCGCGATCGAGGAGATAGAGGCCGTTGCCGTGCCCTGCCGTGCCGACCGCCGCGACGTCCCGCCCCTCGACGCCCGCCTGGCGCAGGCATTCGCGGATGACGGCGGCGGCGTTGCGCCACAGTTCGGCAATGTCGCGCTCGACATGGCCGGGCGCCGGCTGGCTGGACGCACCGTTCGTCGCGGCACGCGCCAGCATGATGCCGTCGCGGTCGAACAGCACCGCCTTCACCACGGTGTTGCCTGCGTCTATGCCGAGGAGATAGCGGCTCACGCGGCGGCCTCGTAGATGCGCCAGGTCTCCGCATCGTCGACGCCGTCGTGGATCATCGCCATCAGCGCCCGGACGACGCGCCCCGGATTGTCGTGCTGGTAGATGTTGCGGCCATAAACCATGCCCTGCGCGCCCTGCTTCATCAGCGCATACGAGTTGGCGAAGACCTGGCGCAGGTCCGCCTTGCCGCCGCCGCGCACCAGCACCGGGCAGCGCGCCGCCTCGACCACCCGGTGGAAGTCGGTGGGGTCGTCGGTCGGATCGGCCTTGACGATGTCGGCACCCATTTCGCGGGCCAGCCGCACCAGCGTGACGATCTTCTCGGCGTCGCCGTCGACCAGATAGCCGCCGCGCTCGCTGTTCGGCTGCATCACCAGCGGCTCGATCATCAGCGGCATGCCGTAGCGCTCGCAGTCCTGGGCGACGCGCGAAATGTTCTCGACACATTGCCGGAACAAGCCCGGCTCGTCCGGCAGCATGAACAGGTTGACGACCACGCAGGCCGCATCCATCCGCAAGGCCGGGGCGATGGGATCATGCGCGTTCTGCAGCACCGCCCACATCTCGCGATGGCGCGTCCTGTTGTAGGGGTTGCCCATGTCGATGCGCATCACCAGCGCGGGCTTGGCCTTGCCGGGAAGCTCCTGAAGCAGGTCGGCCTGGCCAAAATTCATCTGGATCGCGTCCGGCCCGGCGTCCGCCAGCAGGCGGACGACCTTGCCCATGTCCTCCAGTCCGGCGAGGAAGGACGGTTCGTTGCAGACCCCGTGGTCGATGGCGACGTCAAGACATTTGCCGTTGCCGAACAGGCGGTTCATGCGGACTTTCTTGGACTGGTACATGCTGGTCTCTCCGGATTGTATTGCGGTCGGTCAGCGACTGGGCGTCGAGACCATGACGGGTAGCGAGATGCTCGACGAGCCGGTCGATCTGCCGCCGGGTTTCAGCCGCCGTCCAGCCAAGCACCGCCGCCGCGATATCAGCGATCTCCTCGATGCCGGCCATCGAAAGCGTGCCGCTGAAGGGCAGCGACATGCGGCGCAGCACGAGGTCCTCCAGCGTCACCACATGCTCGTTGCCCGCCATCCAGACGATCTCGGCGCGGCTGTAGGCCGGAAGGGCGACAAGCGGCGGGCTCGGCATGGCCGGTGCGAGATCGGCGGCGCGGGTGCCGTAGCGTGCCGCCAGCACAGCCGCGGCGGCCGGCGTCACCTGCAGCGAAGCCGCCAGCGCCTGGACCCACTCGGCGCGCGCCGCATCGCCTGACGGGAAGTCCCTTCCACCGCCGATCGCCAGCGTCTCCGTCGAACGGCTCCTCATCCTGCCGAGCCGCGCCATCACGGCGTCGGCCGCCGCCGCGCCAAAGGCGCGGAAGGTCGTCCACTTGCCGCCGACCAGGTTGAGCACCGGCACGGTTCCAGGCATCCATTCCACGCTGTGATCGCGCGAGATGCGCGCGGTGACGTCCGCCGCGCTGCGCGGCAGCGGCCGCACGCCGCTGAAGCGATAGACGATGTCCTTTTCCTCCACATTGATCCGCGGAAATATCTCGCGGATCGACCCAAGGATATAGTCCACCTCCTCCGGTTCGCAGCGGATGGCGTCCGGATCGACCACAGGAATATCGGTCGAGCCGGCCAGCACCATGCCGAAATGGACGAAGGCGATGCATACGCGCCCATCGCGATTGGCGAAATAGATCATGGTGTCGCCCAACGCCCGCGCCAGTTGCGGACTGTCGAGGACGATATGCGACCCCTTGGTGCCGCCGATCAGCGCGGGTGCCCCGGCATCGACCAGCCGGTTCGTCAGATCCACCCATGCGCCCGTCGCATTGACGATGACGTCCGGCTCGAGCGCAAATCGCTCGCCGGTGACCGTGTCCGTCAGGACGGCCTTGCCATCCTCAACGCCATCGAAGCGGACATGGTTGATCGCGAGCGCGGAACTGCTGGCCGCTTCCGCATCGATCACCATCTCGACGCCGAGGCGCTCGGGATAGCTTATCGCCGCGTCGTGATAGAGCGCGACGAAGCGGAACGGTGCAGCCAGGTCCGGCCAGCGCCGCCCGGTCTCGCGGCGCCCGAAGAAGCGATGCCGCGGCAGCGGGCTTCTCCGGCCAGCATACCAGTCGTAAAGGGTGAGCCCGATCTTGACGACAAGCGCGCCGCGATTGCCCGGCGGCGGGTTGCCGCCGAGGATGCGACGAGCCGCGGCGAAGAGCCCGGAGAGGCGGTCGGTGATGGGAATGGCCGTCGGCAGCGGCCGCACATAATGCGGCGCGTTGCGCAGCAGCAGGTTACGCTCGTTGAGCGATTCACGGACCAGCGCGAACTCGCCGTTTTCCATATAGCGCAGGCCGCCATGGATCATGCGCGAGGGCGCCGAGCTGGCGCCCGACATGAAGTCGCCCCGCTCCGCCAGGACCACGTCGATGCCCTGCAACGCCAGCTCGCGGAACGTGCTGATGCCATTGATGCCGCCGCCGACCACCAGCACGGCGACGCGCTGCCTGGCACGGAGGGCGTCAAGCCGCTTCTGTCGAGTCTCGCAGGTCATCTGGCGCGGCGGAGGATCACGCGTCGACAGACGCGAGATGCGTCGCGACGGCCCGGTCGATCTCCGTCAGCTCGGACGCGGAAAGCGGCAGGGTTCCGGCGGCCGCATTCTCCCGCGCCTGCCTCGCATCGCGCGCGCCGCAAAGTGCGTAGGTGATGCCGGGCTGCGCGATCGTCCAGGCGATCACCAGTTGCGCAACGCTGGCGCCGTGCTTTCGCGCGATCGGCTCCACCGCCGCCGCAAAACCGGCCACGCGCGCGCGGTTGGCGACGGAGAAGCGCGGATTGTCCTTGCGCAGGTCATCGCCCTCGAACACACGTTCCGGACCGATCCGGCCGGTCAGCAGGCCGAGCGCGAGAGAGGAATAGCTGAGCGTCGAGACGTTGTTCGCCCGGCAGATCGGCAGCAGCGTCCGCGCGATCTCGCGATCGAGCATGCTGTAGCGCTCCTGGATGGCGTCGACCGGCCCGACGGCCAGATAGGCGTTGAGGTCCTCCGGCGTGACGTTGCTGACGCCGATCGCGCGGATCTTGCCGGCCTTCTTCAGGTCGAGCAGGGTCTCCATCGTCTCGGCGACAGGCGTGGTCGGATCCTGCCAGTGGGTGATGTAGAGGTCGATGTAGTCGGTCTGCAGGCGCCGCAGGCTCTCGTCGATCTCATGCAGGATGCCGTCGCGCCCGAGATAGCGGTGCACCTTGCGGCCGAGTTCGTCGAAGAAGTGGTTGCCCTTGCCGTGGTGCCAATTGAGGCCGCATTTGGTGGCGATCAGCACCTCGCCGCGCCGGCCCTTGACGGCCTGCCCGACGATCTCCTCGGCGCGGCCGAGCCCATAGGCCGGCGCGGTGTCGATCAGCGTGGCGCCGCCGTCCAGCGAAGCACTGATCGCCTCGAGCGAGCGGGCATCGTCCTGGCCGCCCCACATCCAGCCGCCCATGGCCCAGGTGCCGAGGCCGATCGGGCCGGCCGCCACGTCGGAGCCGCCCATTCTTCTTGTCGACAGATTCATTGGCCTACTCTCTCAATTCCGCGAGAACACCGGTTCCGGTGCTCTCGTCCGTTGCCAGCACGTCGAGGTATCTGCCGCGCAGCACGCCGGCCATCGGCGCGACCTTGCGGGCGCCCGCGGCGATGCCGATCGTCAGCGGGATGGCGCGAATCTCATCCGGGGTGAGCGCGACGACCCGCTCGTTCAGGGGATAGTCGCACAGCGATCCGTCGCGCCCGATGAGATGGGCGACCAGCTCGCCCACCGCGCCGCTCCGGTCGAGCGGCGGAAGCTCCCCGGAACCGTTCGACTGGAGGCTGTAGTAGGTCGACCGGTCGGACAGTACCGAGCCGACGCCGACCAGCGCGATCCGTGCCTTGCGGGCCTTGGCAAGCACGTCCTCAACCGACTGCAGCGACATCAGCACGTCGCGCTCGGATGGCGATGCCGCGAAGATCGGCGCATGGATCTGATAGGCCCTGCCCTTGAGCTTGGCGGCGAGCTGCGCGGCGACATGGTTGACGTCGATGAAGTGCTTGCCCTGGACGCCGCCGGTCGCCGGCACCACCGTCACGTCGTAGGCGCGACTCGGCGCCATCGCCTTGACGACCGCGCTCACGCCCAGCCCGCCGGAGACGCAGATGGTGTCGCCATCCTTGAGATTGGCCAGCATGAACTCGGCAACTGAGCGGCCGGCGATCTGGAGGTTGACCTCGTCATTGTCGGAAGAGGTCGGCACGACGATGGCCTCGCGCAGGCCGGCGGCGGCGCACAGCCCCTTCTCGATCTCGAACAGCGACTGGTGCGGCGACCGGATGGTGATCTGCACGTAGCCGCGCTCGTGGCCTTCCTTGACCAGCCGGTTGACGGTCGGGTGCGACAGGCCGGTGCGCTTGGCGATCTCGGCCTGCGAAAGCCCTTCGGCATAGTGCATGACCAGCACACGGTGCAGCCTGCGCAGCCGCTCGTGATCGCCAGTCTCTGGGGATACGGCCATTGGAAAGGTCCTCAGGAGGTCTTGCGGCCCGTTGCCTGCCGGTGCTTGTGGAGCAGGTGGTCGAAGGCCACCGCGGCGAACAGGATAAGGCCGCGGATGGTGTCCTGCCAGTAGGGCGACACGTCGAGCAGGATCAGCGAGCTCGACACCACCGAGAGCAACGCCATGCCCAGGATCGCCCCGAGGATCGTGCCCGACCCGCCATTGAGGCTGGCACCGCCGATCACCGCCGCCGCGATGATGTTGAGCTCCATCCCCATGCCGAAGGTCGGCGTCGCCGCGCCGAAGCGCGACATGTAGATGACCCCCGCGAGGCCGGCCAGCGTCGAGCACAGCACGATGCAGAAGAACTTCACCCGGTCGGTGCGGATGCCCGAATAGGCCGCCGCCCGCTCGTTCGAGCCGGTGTAGAAGACGCGCCGGAACAAGGTCGCCCGGCGCAGCAGAATATCGAAGACGAGCACGACAGCGAGGAAGATCAGGATGACGACGGGCACGCCGTGGATCGAGCCCTGGCCGATGAACTTGAAGCTCGGCGGCAGCGCGAACAGCGACAGCGGCGTGCCGCCGGTGATCGCCAGGCAGAGCCCGCGGACGATGACCATGAAGGCCAGCGACACGATGAAGGAATGCAGCCCGATGCGGGTGACGGCGAGCGCCATCAGCACGCCGATGCTCGACGAAGCCAGGATGGCGATGAGGCTCGCCGTCCATGGATCGAAGCCGGCCAGGAACAGATAGCCGCCGATCACCATGGCGAAGCAGACGACCGACCCGACCGACAGGTCGATGGCGCCGACGATCAGAAGCACGGTCATGCCGACGACGACGATGCCCTCGATGGAAAAGGACAGCAGCATCGCCCGGAAATTGGTCCAGGTGAGGAAGTAGGGCGAGGCGAAGCTCATCGCTACGCACAGCACCAGGATGATGATGAGGAGGCCGAATTCGCGCATATTGCCGAGGCTGCGCAGCCAGCCGCCGCGTCGTCCCTCGCCTTCGCCGCTTCCTGCCGCAAGCTCACCCATGACCGACATGCCTTCCTCCCGGCGCTGTTCCCAGTCCCGACGCGAGACGGATCAGATTGTCCTCCGTCATGCCGTCGCCGCTGACCTCGCCGGCGATCCGGCCTTCGTGGATGACGATCGCGCGGTCGCACAGGCCGATCAGTTCCGGCAGCTCGGACGAGATGACGATGATGCCCGTCCCGTTATTGGCGAGATCGCGCAGGATACGGTGGATCTCGACCTTGGCACCGACGTCGACACCGCGCGTCGGCTCGTCGAGGATGATCACCTTCGGCCCGACCGACAGCATCTTGGCGATCGCCACCTTCTGCTGGTTGCCGCCGGACAGCGTCGAGACATTGTCTGCCAGCGAGCCGCGCCGCAGCCTCAGCGAATCCGCCAGGCGCATGGCCTGCGCCCGCTCGGCCGAGCGGTCGACGAAGCCGTAGGGCGTCGACACCCGGTCGAGGTCAAGGGCCGAGACATTGGCGGCGATCGGCATGTCGAGGAACACGCCGGAGCCCTTGCGATCCTCCGACAGGTAGACGATGCCGTTGGCGATGCTCTGCACATAGCTCGCCGGCGTCACGTCGCGGCCATCGAGCCTCACCCGGCCGGTGCCGCGCGGCGCCAGCCCGCAGACGCCGAGCGCGATCTCGGTGCGGCCCGCGCCCATGAGCCCGGCGACGCCTAGTATCTCCCCCCGCCTCAGCGCGAAGCCGATGTCGCGGAAGCGGGCGCCGTCGCCCAATCCTTCCACTTCGAGCAGCACCGGCGCATCGGCCGCTTGCGGGTTCTTTTGCGGATAGAGGTTGCCCAGTTCCCTGCCGACCATCTTGCGCACGACCGTGTCGGGCGTCATGTCGGCTATGTCGTCGGTGCAGACATGACGGCCGTCGCGCAGCACGGTGACGCGATCGCAATTGTCGAAGATCTCGGCCATGCGGTGGCTGATGTAGATGATCGAGATGCCGCGCTCCTTGAGCTGCGCCATGATGGCAAAGAGCTTGCGCGACTCGTGCTCGGTCAGCGCCGCCGTCGGCTCGTCGAGGATCAGGATCGAGCAGTCCAGCGTCAGCGCCTTGGCGATCTCGACGACCTGCTGCTCCGAGATCGTCAGGTCGCCCACCAGCCTGTCCGGCTCGATGCCGCCCAGGCTCTTCAGCACGCCGCGCGCCTTCTCGCGCAGTTGGCGGTAGTTCATGAAGAAGGCGCGGCGCTGGTTGGTCGCCGCCATGAAAATATTCTCGGCCACCGAGACGTCGCCGCACAGCGCGATCTCCTGGTGCACGAAGCCGATGCCGAGCGCCTGCGCCCGCTCCGGCGAGGTGATGGCGACCCCCTCGCCGCGGATGCGTATCTCGCCGCTGTCGGGGCTGACGATGCCGTCGACGACGTTCATCAGCGTCGATTTGCCGGCGCCGTTCTCGCCGGCCAGCGCATGTATCTCGCCCTTGCGCAGGTTGAAGTCGACGTCCTTCAGCGCCTGGATCGCGCCATAGGCCTTGCTCACACCCTGCACTTCGAGCGCCAGCGGCTCCGACATGACCCTCGCCTTTTTGTTCGATGATGATGGTGCGGGCACGCCGGTCCTCATCCCGAGGTGCCGACCCGCAACAGGCTGCAAAGAATAACGAAACCTTGGGTGGACGAGCCTCGAAGGAGGCCCGCCCACGCGCTTCGACAGGCTATTCCTCGATGCCCTTGGTGCCGCGACGCTTCAGATACGCATCCCAGTAGAAATCGTCGGCATTGTCCTTGGTGACCACGGCAAAACCGTTGTCGACGAAGGGAACGCTCATCGGGTTGTAGGCCGCCCGCTTCCAGTCGTTCATCGGGTCGATGAGATCCGGATGCTTGGCCATGAACAGCAGCATGAAGCCCATATAGCCCTGGATGCCCTGGTTCGGATTGACCGCGCCGAACACCTCGCCGGCCTTGATCATGTCGAGTATCTTGCCGTTGACGTCGGCATTCATGATTTTGATCTTGCCGCCGAGTTCCTTGGCCGCCTGCGCCGCGCCGAGGGCGGAGTTCGCCTCCGGCATGAACAGGGCGCCGAGGTTCGGGTTGGCCTGCGCCATCGACAGCACCGCCTGATAGGCCTTGTTGGCGTCCTGGTTGGTGGCGGCGCGGCCCGCCAGCTTGATGTCGGGATATTTCTCGGTCATCCGCGCGACGAACGCGGCGACGCGCTTGTCGTGGTTGTCCTGGCCCGGATTCTCGAGGATGCCGTATTCGCCCTTGCCGCCCAGCGCCTCGGCGATGACGTCCGCGGCATAGGCGCCTTCGCGATCGTTGTCGGACGTCACGTAGGAGGTGCGCTTGCTGTTCGGCGAGTCCGCCGCGAAGGTCACCACCGCCACGCCGGAATCGACCGCGCGGTCGATCGGCTCGATGAACGGATCCGAGTTCATCGGATGCACCAGGATACCCGCCGGCTGCTTGGCCAGCGCCTGGTCGAAGCTGGCGATCTGCTTGTTGACGTCATATTCCGGCGTGCCCGTGTAGGCCGTCTTGCAGCCCATCGCCTGCGCAGCCTGCTTGAACGCCTCGTAGACGGGGAACCAGTATTCCACGCCGGAGACCATGACGTTCATCACGTAGGTCTCGCCTTCCTTGCACTGGAACTTGCTTTCGGCCTGCGCCGCCGTCGCCAGCAGCGACGTGCCGATCGCCAACGCCATCGCCCATTTTTTCATGCGCATGTCCACCTCCCGGTTCGCGCCGCCCTGTTTCTCCGCGGCCGCTGATCAAGTTTGAAATAAATTTCAATCTATGACATCTATTTCATGCACTGCATATTGAACCCATAGCGGCCTGTCAATGGCGGGCGAAGTATTTGAACGGACGTACGGTGTGGCGCGGCTGTTGGCCGTCGTCCGTGCGGTGTCGTGGTCCGCACAGCCGGCTGGGACAGGAGTTGGGCGCAGGTAGGCAGCGTTCGCTGAGCCGGGGCGCTGGCGATGCCGAGTTCGAGCCGCGTTCACCGGCGGCCGGTAGACCGGTTACAGGAAGTCACGCCCGATTCTGGAGATCCCGACGGACGCGCCAAATGCTCACAGTGGCGAGACAAGCGGATTTCCTCGGCCACATCACCTCCCGCGGGCTCCGGACGCAGGTTCGTAAACTTTGGGGCCTTGCCCTTGGTCGATGGGGCGGACGGCCGTTGGCAACGGAGGCGGCTCCGCTTCAGGGCCGGATACCTAAGCAACTCCGCATAGAGCGGGTTGGAGGCACCGGCCGCCTCCGCCGACGGCCAGTGCCAACGCGCGTTCAGGGCGCCCCTTGTCTGGCCGGCCGGGCTGACAGGCGGCGGATGTCACCCGTTGACCAGGTTAGACCGGCTCAAGCATTCGCCTCCTCACAAGGCCATAGCCGCGCCGGCTGTTGGAGATCAGCGTACGCACGCCAGCGCCGATCGTCCGGTCGACGATCGGTTCAGCTTTTGGGGTTCGATGCAGCCGTCGAGTCCGAACGCGTCACCGGAATGCCTTTATTCCGGTGAGCGCGTTCGCCGGTCTTCCCGACCACGTCCTAGCCCGCCGCCGTATACGCGGTCTTGACCGTGGTGAAGAATTCGGCGGCGTACCGTCCCTGCTCGCGCGGGCCGAAACTCGAGCCCTTGCGGCCGCCGAACGGCACGTGGAAGTCGACGCCGGCGGTTGGCACGTTGACCATCACCATGCCTGCTTCCGCGTTGCGCTTGAAATGCGTGGCGTATTTGAGGGAGGTGGTGACGATGCCTGCCGACAGGCCGAAATCGGTATCGTTGGCGGTGGCCAGCGCCTCCTCATAATCCTTGACCCGGATGACCGAGGCCACCGGTCCGAAAATCTCCTCGCGGCTGATGCGCATCTGGTTGGTGGCGTCGACGAACAGAGCGGGCTGGAGATAAAAACCTTCGGTGTCGCGCTTCAGCCGGTCACCGCCGGTCACGAGCCGCGCACCTTCCGACTTGCCGATCTCGATGTAGTCGACGTCCTGCTTCAGTTGCCCGGCGTCGACCACCGGCCCGATCTCGGTGTTCTTGTCGAGCGCATCACCGACCCGCAGCGCTCGCGTGCGCTCGGCCAGCGCGGTGACGAAGCGGTCGTGGATGCCCTCCGTGACGATGACGCGCGAGGAGGCGGTGCAGCGCTGGCCGGTCGAGAAGAATGCCGACTGCGCCACCGTCTCGACCGCGACGGCGAGATCGGCGTCATCGAGCACGATCGTCGGGTTCTTGCCGCCCATCTCCAGCTGGAACTTGCGGCCGTGCTCGATCGAGGCGAGCGCCACGCGCTTGCCTGTGCCGACCGAGCCGGTGAAGGTGACGGCGTTGACGTCCTTGCTGTCGAGCAGCGCCTGGCCGACGACCGAACCCTTGCCCATCACCAGGTTGAGCACGCCTTTCGGCAGCCCCGCCCGGTCGAGGATGTCGACGATCGCCCAGGCCGATCCCGGCACCAGGTCGGCCGGCTTGACGACCACCGTGTTGCCGTAGGCCAGCGCCGGTGCGATCTTCCAGGCAGGGATGGCGATCGGAAAATTCCATGGCGTGATGATGCCGATCACGCCGACGGGCTCGCGCGTGACCTCGACGCCGACGCCGGGGCGAACGCTGGGCAGCACCTCACCGGACAGCCGCAGCACCTCGCCGGCGAAGAAGTCGAAGATCTGGCCGGCACGAGTGACTTCGCCGATCGCCTCCGGAAGGGTCTTGCCCTCCTCGCGGCTCAGCAGCTCGCCCAGTTCCTGCTTGCGCGCGAGAATCTCGTCGGCAGCCTTGCGCAGCACCGCGTGCCGCTCGAGGATGCCGGAGCGCGACCATCGCGGAAACGCCCCCTTGGCCGCCGCGATCGCCTGATTCGCCTCCTCGACGGTGGCGCGTGCGTAAAGGCCGACCACGTCCGCGGTGTTCGACGGGTTGATGTTCTCCACGCCGTCGCCACCGATCCATTCGCCGTTCACATAGTTCTTGTGAAGCTTCTCTGCTGATTGTGCGGACACGGGCGCCTCCAGTCGAATTCCAACATTGGTTTGTCGTAACGATCCGGGATCGCGACGACGGGCAGGTGTTAACACAAGATGCCGCGCGTGTGTGACTCGATCATAGGAAACCGGCCGCCCGGCAGTCGGGCATCCGTCAGAACGTCGCCGAATCGTCCGGCCACAGCAGCAGCGGTGCCCTGGCCGCGTCGGCCACCGGGCGCAGCCCGTGCCAGGCCCGGTCGGCATAGACCAGCGCGTCGTCGCTCGCGGCCGGCTGCGGCATGGGCGCGGCCAGGACGAGCTCGGCGCTCACCAGCAGGGCGCCGGGCGCGGCCAGCCGCCCGCGGATCGCGGCGCGGAACCACGTCTCCACCTGCGGATAGTAGGGTTCGCCCGTGGCGAGCCGGCTCCAGTCCACGCCGGGGCCGAAGCGGCCGGAGCCGCTGGTGGCGCAGAGCCGGGCGAGCTGCATGTTCCTGCGTCGCACGAAATGTACGACCACGGTCTCGCAGCGCGCCAGCACCCGCGCGCTGGAGGAGGCCTCCGACAGCGAGAAGGCGACCGTCGGCGGCTCGACGCCGACGGAGATCAGCGAACTGATCGTCAGCGCCGCCGGTCCGTCGCCGGCATCGCCGGTGATGATGGCGACACCGGCCGGATGGTGGCGGAAGGCGGCGAGAAAGGCTTTCGCCACCGATGCCGCCTCATCCGCCGCGTCGCCTCCGCGGCCCGCCGCGGGGGCGGGCCTCGTCGGTCCAGCCATCACTTCTTCTCGATCAGGTCGTAGAACTGCCATTTGCGATCGCTCCAGACGCCGCCGATCTCACGACCCGCGGCGGTCACGATGTTCGCGTTGATGGTGAAGTGGTTGGCCGCCGTCAGCATCTCGCGATAGATGCGCTGCATTACGCCTCTGCGCAGGGAAGCGCCACCGGCCGCGCGGTAGACGAACTGGCAAGCGTCGACACCGGCCTCGTGCACTTCCGACTTGGCGAGGTGGACGAGGCTGATCTGCCGCGTCGACACGCGATCGCCTGCCTCGATCGATTTCTCGACGTCGCGCCACACTTCGAACAGGAAGGCGCGCGCCGCCCTCACGCGCCCCTCGTTGCGGCCGAAATCGTACCAGAATTTCTCGCTTTCGCCGAGCAGGCCGGCGCGCCCGGTCTTGGCGCGGGCGAATTTGGCGACCTCGTCGAGGATGCGGCGCGACGCGCCGATCGCCCAGCCGGAATGGCCGATTGCCGCAAGCCCCACGACGCCGAGGCTGAAAAACTCCTTCAGCCGCTGCGGCTCCGCCGTCAGGATGGGGAACACCATGTCTTCGGCGATGAAGACGTCCTTGGCTCCGTAGTCGATGCTGCCCGTGGCATTGAGGCCCAGCACGTCCCAGTTGCCCAAAAGGTCGAACTGTTCGACCGGCGCATGGGCGCACAGCACGATGACATCGCCGTTCTCGTCCTTGGCCGGCTGTCCGTTGCCGTCGTCGAGAAGGGCGGCGGTATGGGTGAAGGTGGCGTGATGGATGCCGCTGGCATAGGACCACTTGCCGTTCAGAAGATAGCCGCCGTCGACCTTCTTCAGCATGCCGGTCGGCGTGCCCTGCCCGGAGAAGCGGTTCTCCGTGTCCGGCCCGTAGAGCCGGCCGATGGCGCTGTCCGGCAGGAAGGCCGCCGACATCGCGCCGATGCAGGCATGCACCATCGACACCCAGCCGGCGCCGCCGCTGTGGTAGGTGATGGCCTCGATCAGTTCGAGCCCCTGCGTCGGCGAAAGCTGCGCGCCGCCGATCTTTTCCTCGGCGAAGATGTGCGACATGCGCAGCGGCTTCAGCGCGGCGAAGGTGGCATCGTTCAGCCGGCCGAGCCGGTCGTTCTCTTCGGCGTTCTCCTCCAGCACCGGGCCGATCTTGCGCACATGCTCCAGCAGGGCGGCGAAGTCGGTCTTCGTGCCCCAGTATCCCTGCCCGTGCCGCACTGAAATATTCATCGTCTTCTCCTCCTTGAAAAATGGTTCCTGGAACTCAGCAGCGCCTAGGCTGCAAGAAAGTCGCCGATGGCGGTGACGGTGGCGGGCGCTTCCTGCATGGCGAAGTGGCCGACACCCGGAACGATCAGCAGGCGCGCATTGGGGATGCGCTCCACCCAGAGCGGCGCCTGCGAGGCCGGCAGCATGCGGTCCTCCTCGCCCCAGACGACCAGCGTCTCGTTGGGGATGCGGGACAGCCAGCGGCCGAGATTGGGGTGGCCCATGCCGTGGACCTTGAGGATCGATTGCAGCGCCTCGCCTTCCTTGCCGCGGGCGGCGAGGAATTCCTCCAGCGGCGGGCAGTGCGAGCCGCCCGGGAAATAGCGCAGCGCCACGTCCACGTTATGCGCGAGGTAGCCGGGCAGTGCTTCCGGACCGATGGTGGCCAGGTCGGCGCCGGGGTGATCCGGATGGTTCAGGCCGGCCGGCGCGTTGAGCACCAGCCTTCCGAACCGCTCGCCGGCGACGGCCGCCATCTCGGCCGCCATCCAGCCGCCCATCGAATGTCCGACCAGATGCGGGCGGTCGAGGCCGAGCGCGGCCACCAGCCTGAGGTTGTGGACGATCAGGTCCTGCATGCCGTTGAGATGCGGCGCCGGATCGCTCTCGCCGAATCCCGGATGGAATGGCAGGTAGACTCGGAAACGCTCCGCCAGCTCGCGCGCCCAGTCATAGCCCTCCAGGGTGGCCGCGCCGTGCAGCGCCAGCACCGCCGGCCCGTTGCCGATCGCCTTCACGGCCGTGCGAACGCCGTCGATGTCCAGGGTAATCGTCTCGAAATCCATCATGTCCTCCCAAATTGCCGGTCAGCCGGCATTGGCCGAAATCAGCACCTTGCATTGCGTCGTGCGGCGCCGGAGCGCCTCGAAGGTCTCCGGTATCCTGCCGAAGCCGATACGTTCCGTGACCAGCGCCTGCGGACGGAATTGTCCGGGGCCGAGGGCGTCGAGGGCCGCCTCGAACTCGGCCATCGAGAAGAAGGCGGCGAAGACCACCTGGATTTCCCGGGAGAGCGCCGCGAACGGGTTCCATGTGTCGCCGCCGACGCACAGGCCGACCCCGACGACGGTGCCGTGCACCCGCACCAGGCTGCAGGCGAAGTCGATCAACCCGCGCTTGCCGACGCATTCGAAGACGATGTCCGGCAACCCGCCCATACGCTCCTTGACCTCTTCAGCAAGGCCGGATCGGGAAAGTGCGAAGCCAGTGGCGCCGACCGCCAGCGCCCGCTCCTCCTGATGGCGGTTGAGATCGGCGACCACGACATGGCGGGCGCCGAGCCGACGCGCCCAGAAGGCGACCAGCAGGCCGATCGGCCCGGCGCCCAGGACCAGCACATGATCGCCCGGCTTCAGCCCCGAGCGCATGACGGCGTGCAGCCCGACCGCCACGGGCTCGGCCAGCGCGCCTTCGGCCGTCGGCAGATCGTCGGGCAGCACGCGGCACTGCCGCGCCGCCACGGTCGCGAACTCGGCATAGCCGCCGCCGACCAGCCGCATCTCGGCGCACCAGGCCGGCTCGCCGCGACGGCAGCTGTCGCAGCTGCCGCAGCCGTACATCGGCGCGACGGCCACGCGGTCGCCCGGCTTCAGCCCGGTAACGCCGCCGCCGCAACGCAAAATCTCGCCGGCGAACTCGTGGCCGAGCACGAAACCTTCGCCGATGCCGAAGGTCGCGGGGTCCTCGGCCATGTGCAGGTCCGACCCGCAGATGCCGCAGGCGGCGAGCCGCAGCAGCACCTCGTCCTCCGCCGGCTCCGGTCGGTCGAGATCGGCGATGCGCAGCGGCTTGCCGACGCCGTCGAAGATCGCGGCCTTCATCGCTTGTCCTCCAGCAGGATGCGCCGTGTCGGGAACCAGGGGGCGTCGACCACCTTGCAGATCAGGCCCCAGATGCCGCCCCTGGCGAACAGCGCCATGAACAGGGTGAGCAGGCCCAGTACGACGAGGTAGGTGGCGCCGTATTCACCGAACCAGCGGTCGGCGAAGAAGTAGATGAGCGCGCCGATCAGCACCCCTTCCAGCGAGCCCAGCCCGCCCACCATGACGATGAAGATCGCGATGTTGGCCCAGTTCGGGTCGTAGGCGGAAGGCGGCGTGATGCGCAGTTGCGCCAGGAAGTAGATCGAGCCGGCCAGCCCGGTGCCGACAGCCGCGGCGATCCAAACGAGGAAGCGCAGGCGCCCGACATTGACCCCCTGGCTCGCCGCGGCCACCGGGTTGTCGCGCACCGCCGTCAGCGCCAGGCCGTAGCGCGAGCGCAGCAGCCAGTAGCTGCCGCCGATGGTGACCAGCAGCAGCAGCGCCGACAGCAGCGACACGCCGACGGCGCGCTCGTCGGCGGAATAGCTGGTCATGACGCGCAGGCTCATGCCGGCGCCGGCGTTGACATAGGTGAAGGTCGACGTGGCAAGCCGCATCACCTCGGCCACCACCCAGGTGCCGATGGCGAAATACGGCCCGTCGAGCCGGTGCAGCAGCCCGTAGGTCGGCATCGCCAGGATGGCAGGCGCGATCAGCGACAGCAGCACCGCCAGGAAGGGGTTGATGCCCCAGAGCTGGGCGAGCACGAACATCATGTAGGCGGCAACGCCGATGAAGGCCTGCTGCCCCACCGAGACCAGTCCGGCATAGCCGGCGAGCAGGTTCCACATCTGCGCCACGGCGATGTAGCAGCACAGCTCGACGACGTTCCGGATCAGGCCTTGGCTCGCCCACCACGGCATCGAGGCGATGGTGATCAGCACGCCGATGCCGATCGCCATGGCGATGATGCCGGAAACCGTCTGCCGCTGCACGCGCACGGCAGGAGTCGGGACGGTGGCGCCATGGCCGGTTGCGACAGCTTCGCTCATGGCCTCAACCCTTTCCCAAGATGCCCTGCGGGCGGACGGCGAGAACGATCAGGAAGACCAGATGCCCGGCGAGGATGCCGAAGCCCGGGTCGATGCGGAAACCGATGGACTGGCTGATGCCCAACACCATCGCCCCTAGGAACGCCCCCCAGATCGAGCCCATGCCGCCGATGATGACGGCCTCGAAGGCGTAGATGAGCTGGAACGGGCCATCAGCGGGAGCAACCGTCGCCCGCATCGACTGGAACACCGCCGCGAAGCCGAGGATCGCCACGGCGATCGCGGTCGACGCGGCATAGACGGTCTTGGGGTTGACGCCGGTCAGCGCCGCCGCCTCCACGTCCGCCGCCGCTGCCCGCAGCGCCCGCCCGAACCGGGTGAACCGCAGTGCGGCATCCAGCCCGCCGGTCAGCACGGTCGCCGTGACCAGCACGATCACCGGCAGCACGCCGACGAACATCGCCCCGATCTGGAACGACGCCTGGGTGATCTCGCCGCCGGGCAGCGAGCGCGTGTCGGCCGACCAGATCTGCAGCATGGCGTTCTGCAAGGCGATCGACAGGCCGAAGGTGGCGATCAGCGACGGCAGCGGGTCGGCGCCGACCACCCGGTTAAGCACGACGCGCTGCAGCGCGTAGCCGATGAAAGCGCCGATCAAAACCAGAATGGCGAGCGTCGTCCACGGTCCGAGCGTGAACGAGGCCGCGGCGCTGATGCCTATCAGCGCCAGCAGCACCATGAGGTCGCCATGGGTGATGTTGACGATGCGCATGACGCCGAACATCAGCGCCATGCCGAGCGCGTATTGCGCGTAGAGCCCGCCCAGCAGGACGCCCTGGATCAGCCCATCAAGCCACTGCATGGGAGGCCCCGAAATAGGCTGCGCCGATGGCGTCGCGGCTGGTCTCCGACGACCGGCCCGTCAGGGTGACGCGGCCTTCCAGCATGCAGTAGAGCCGGTCCGAGGCGGACTGCGCCAGGCCGACGTCCTGCTCCACCAGGATGATGGCAGTGCCGGCCTGCGAGATCGACGGGATCGATTGATAAATCTCGCGCACCACCTTGGGTGCCAGCCCGAGGCTGATTTCATCACAGAGCAGCAGGCGCGGCTGGTTGAGCAGGGCGCGGCCGATCGCCACCATCTGCTGCTGCCCGCCCGACAGCGACTGCACCGGCGTGGAGCGCTTCTCCCTCAACATCGGGAACAGGCCGAACACCTTGTCCAGCGTCCAGCCGGCGTCCTCGGCGCGGGCGGCGTGATCCATTGCGACGCGCAGATTGTCCTCCACCGACATGCCGGCGAACAGGCGGCGGCCCTCCGGCACGATCGCCACGCCGGCCGAAACCATGCGGTAGGGCTGCGAGCCGCCGACCGGCCTGCCGTCGAGGCGCACCATGTCGGGCGCGACCGGCAGCAGCCCCATCACCGACTTGAGCAGCGTCGACTTGCCGGCGCCGTTGGCGCCGATCAGCGCCACGATCTCGCCGGCGGCGACCTCGATATCCACCCCGTACAGCGCCTGGAAATCGCCGTAGCGGGCGACCAGGCCGTGCGTGGAAAGCAGCGGCGCGCTCATACCTCGATCCCCATATAGACACGGCGAACCTCGGGGTCCTTGATCACGTCCTGCGCCGCGCCCTCGGCGATCTTCTCGCCGAAGTTGAGCACCATGATCCGGTCAGCCACCGCCAGCAGCGCATGCAGCACGTGCTCGATCCACACGATGGTGACGCCGCGGTCGCGGATGCGCCGGATCAGCGCCACCAGCTCCTTGCCCTCCTCATCGGTCAGGCCGCCGGCGATCTCGTCAAGCAGCAGCAGCTTCGGGTCGGAGGCAAGCGCGCGCGCCAATTCCAGCCGCTTGCGGTCGAGCAGCGTCAGCGAGCCGGCGGACCGGTTGGCCTTGCCCGACAGCTCGCAGTCCCCGAGGATCCGCGCGCACAGCGCATAGCTGGCGCTTTCGGAGCGCCCGCCGCCGAAGGACGCGGCGACGAGCAGGTTCTCGAAGGTGGTCAGCCCGCCATAGGGACGCGGGATCTGGTAGGTGCGGCCGATGCCCATCTGGCACCGGCGGTAGGGCGGCTCGCCCCTGAGCGGCCGTCCGGAGAAGACGAGCTCTCCTCCGTCGACCTTGAGGTCGCCGCTGATCAGGTTGAACAGCGTCGTCTTGCCGGCGCCGTTCGGCCCGAGGATGCCCAGCACCTCGCCCGGCCGGACATCCAGGCTGACCTCGTGCAGGACGCGGACCGCCCCGAAGGACTTGCTCAGTCCGCGCGCCTGCAGCAGCACGTCGTTTCCCATGCGCTGCCGCCCTCCGACTTAGGCCGACCAGGGCAGCGGCTTCATCTTCGCTTCCGGCTCGAACAGCTTGTTGACCGTGTTGTCGACGATCTTCAGGTCGTAGGGCCACTTCTCGCCCTTCACCCACTGCCCGCCGAAGATCGGGGTGGTGGAGACGTTGGCGTGCGGGCCCTTGGCGAAGTTGACGTTGCCGATCAGCGTGTCGATGTTGGTGGCGACGATGGCGTCGCGGTTGGCGGCCCGGTCGAGCGGGTTGGCCGAGCGCTTCAGCACGTCGATAGCCACCTCCCAGATAGCATGGCTGTAGCCCAGCGGCTGCGTCCACTGCTTCTTGGTCTCGCTTTCCCACTGGTCGGCGATGTCGCGGCTCACCTGGCCGGTCAGCGTCGACTTGAACGGGAAGGCCGGCGTCCACCAGACCTCCGACGACATGCCGTCGCCGAGAGGCCCCAGCGCCTGAACGCCGGACGGGAAGAGCAGCGCCGCCGCCACCGTCATCGCCTTCGGCTTGTAACCCTGCTGGGCGCACTGGTTCACGAAGGTCTTGAAGTCGTCGACATAGGTGATGCCGCCGACGATGTCGCAGCCAGCCTGCTTGAAGGCGTTGATCTGCGCCGTGTAGTCGTTGGTGCGCGGCTGGAAGTAGCCTGGCACGACGATCTCGAAACCGGCCTTCTGGGTGGGTACGGGAAGGCCGTACTCCTTGTTGCCCCAGGTCTCGCCATCGGCGTTCTGCGGGAACAGCATGCCGACCTTGCGGTTGGTGTCGAGCGTGTTCCAAAGGCCGACGAAGGTGTTCAGCGCCTCGTCCAGCCCCCAGAAGAAATGGTAGGTCCAGTTGAACGGCTTGTCGGCGCCGCCGCGTGGGAAGATGACCGCCTGCCAGGGCGCGCCCGTCGACAGGCATGGGCATTCATAGAGTTCGGCCTGGTCGGCCGCCGGGCTCACCGTGTCGGTGGTGGAGGCCGGCACGATGAGATGCACTTCATCGTTGAGGATCAGGTCGCCGGTGACTTCCGCCGCGCGATTTGGATCGGACTGCCCGTCGCGCACGAGAATCTCGACGTCGTAGTGCCCGGATGCAGTCTCGAGTCCCTTCGCCAGCACTTCCTTGACCTTGCCGACGGCCCAGCCGTCGGTCTCTCCGAACGGCGCCAGCGGGCCGGTCGAGGGCGTGATGAAGCCCACCTTGATGGTGCCCTTCGACTGCGCGCGCGCCACCATCGGCATGCCCAGCGTCGAGGCCGCCAGCCCGGCGCCGAAACCCTTCAATACGGTGCGCCGCGACGGCCGCACGAGACTGCTCTTCAGTTCCACCATGTTCTCCTCCCTTGGTGCATGTTCCACTCGACAGGCGCCGCCCTTTCCTCCGTGGCGGCGCCGGTTTTCGGTTATTTGATACGGTGCATCGACCCGCCGTCGATGACGATCTGGCTGCCCGTCACGTAGGACGAGCAGGGCGATGCCAGGTAGAGCGCCAGGCCCTTGATGTCTTCGGTGTCGCCGATCCTGCCGATCAGCGACTGTGCCTCGAACGCCCTGCGGTCGGCCGGAATCTTCAGCCGCCCGCCGGCGATGTTGGTCATGAACGGGCCGGGCGAGATGCAGTTGACCAAAATGCCGAAGGCGCCGAGCTCCATCGCCATCTGGCGCACGAAATGGTCCACCCCCGCCTTGGCCGGCATGTAGGGCGTGCCGACGATCGCCTCGTTGATCTGCGCGGCGATCGACGAGGTGACGATGATGCGGCCGCCGCCGCTACGCTTCATATGGCGGGCGGCGTGCTTCACAGTGGTGTAGACCGAACTCAGATTGACCTCGATGACGCGGTCCCAGTGATGGTCGTCGAGCACGTCTATGGCGCCGTCCGCAATGCGCTCCCCTTCGGTCGACAGGAAACCCGGCCCGGCATCGATGCCGGCATTGGCGAACACCACGTCGATCCTGCCGTGCCGCTCGGCGACCTTGTCGAAGGCTTCGGCCATTTTCGGGCGGTCGGAGACGTCGATCGCCTGGCCCCAGACGTCGGCGCCGTCGGCCGCCATCTCGGCCACCACCTTGTTGAGGTTTTGGGCGTCGAGGTCGAGGATGCAGACGCGCGCGCCGTGCTCCGCCATGACCTCGGCATAGGCCCTCCCGATACCGCTCGCGCCTCCGGTCACGATGACCGATTTCCCGTGAACGTCGAACATCTGTTGCAGCGTCGCCATTGTTCCTCCCTGGCTCCGACGGTTGTCCCGGCTGTGGCTCGCAGTCGGCAAACCGCCGCCCTCGCCGCGCCTGGCGGCGCGACGTGGTCGGATCGTCGATGTGCAGACTGGCCGTCGCCCCTCCTCCAGCAAAGGGCGCAGCGCGTTCTGCGGATTTGGGGGGCGTGTCGGCCGCCTGTCAAATCGGCGGTCGCGAAAATTTCGACACCAAATTGGATTAATAACAACGACTTGAATTTGCTGAATTAACTGCTTCGCGGCAAAACGCTCAAACGAAGCGAGGGAGGCGCAGCCTTCATGAAATGAATAAACCCGTTTTACTATTTGATGAAATCCTGCGCCCGTGCAATGACGGTCCGCGAGAGGCCATCCGAGGGAAATATGAAGACGCTGTTCGAACCGTCGAAAGTGCTCGATCGCGGCGGCAAGCCGACGGTCCGCGAGCTCTTGTCGGGCCTCGCATTCAATCCGACGGACGGCACCATCCGCCTCAACGGCGACCGCATCGTCATGCAGCGCGCGGCGGTCGGCGTGGAGCTCCGGCGCGAGCTGATTCGCCTGCTCGGCCCGCAGGAAACGCGCGTCTTCCTGATGCGGCTGGGCTATTTCTCGGGGCTGGCGGACGCCCGCTTCGTCCGCAAGAACTGGCCGAGCCTCGATCCGGGCGACGCCTTCACCGCCGGCACCCGCCTGCACACCTTCAGCGGCGTGGTCCGCGTCGAGACCGTCTACAACGACTTCGACTTCCGCCGGAAACGTTTTGCCGGCGAGTTCATCTGGAACGACAGCGTCGAGGCCGCCGAGTTCGTGCGGCTCGGCCTGAAGGCGGCCGAGCCCGTCTGCTGGACCCAGCTCGGCTATGCCTCGGGTTATGCCAGCGAGTTCCTCGACACCCCGATCATCTACAAGGAGATCGAATGCGCAGCCATGGGGCACGCGTGTTGCCGCGTGGTCGGCAAGCCGGCGGAAGGCTGGGGCCCAGACGACCCGCAAGTCGCCCTGTTCTGCGAGCGCGTCATCGTCCGGCAGGACCGCGCTCAACCCGTACAGGCCGGAGCAGCCACGGCGCGCACGCCCGCACAGGGCCTGTCCGATCTCGACCGCCGCATTCTGGCGCCCGTCGTCGACCGGCTCGAGAGCTTCGCGCCGATGCGGCTGCCCGTCCTGATCATGGGCCTGCCGGGCACCGGCCGAAGCCGCGCGGCGCGGTTTCTGCATGACGCTTGCGGCCGGCGCGGCGACCTGCGGCAGGTCTTCGGCGGCCAGGTCGACCACGACCTCTGCGCCGAGATCGCGCGCCGCAACAAGGGTGGGCGACGCGGCGGCGCCGAAACGATCGTGATCGACGGAGCGGAGAACATTCCGGCCGAGGCCCAGGCGCATTTCGTCCGCGCCGTCGAGGAAGGGGTTGTTGCGGGCGGCCCGCGCATCCTCGCGCTCGCGGGCTTCGATCCCGTTGCCGGCGGCGAGGCGTCGGCGATACCGCCCGATCTCTGGTACGCATTGTCGGCCCTGACCGTCCGCATGCCAGCGCTCGCCGAACGCGAAGACAAGGGCGCCATCGCCGCGGCGTTGATGCCGGCGTTTGCCGACCGGCTCGGCCTGCAATCGCGCCCCATCGACCAGCGCGCGGCGGAGGCGATCGACAGCGCGGACTGGCCCGGCAACCTGCCGCAGATGCGCGCCGTGCTCGGCGCCCTGCTGGCTGCCGGCAGGGGCGACGAGCCCGTCTTGCCCGCCGAGATCGCGGCCGAGCTGCTTCGCACGCGCCATCACATGTCCCCGCCCTCCGCGCCCCGCAGCGACGTGCGTGCCTTGCTCGACCGGATTTTCGACGAAGGCGGCATGTCTCTTCAGGATTTCGAACGATCGGCCTACGCGGCCGCGGTGGACCGGGCGGGCGGCAACCTCTCCGCCGCCGCGCGCCTGCTCGGCCTCACCCGGCCGCAGCTCGCCTATCGGCTCGGCGCGCAGGATGATCGGGCGTAGCCTCCGCATCAGGCGGCCGCCTCCTTGTCGCGGCTCAGCACGAAATCGTAGTCCACCTCCCAGAACCAGCCGTCGAAGCCCAGTTCCTTCGCCCGCGCCGGGTCGTCCACCCGCTTGAACTCCGCAAGCAGGCTCTCCTTCACGCCGAACACCGCATCCGAGTTGATGTACGGATCGTCGGGGTCGAAGATGTGGGTGACCAGCGTGTCGAAGCCGTCGGCCTTGATGATGAAGTGCAGATGCGCCGGCCGGTAGGGATGGCGGCCGAGCGCCCCGAGCAGTTGCCCGACCGGGCCATCGTCGGGGATCGGATAGAATTTCGGCTTGACCGCGCGGAACCAATAGCGGCCGTCCGCGCCGGTGCGGAACACGCCGCGCAGGTTGAAGTCGGGCTGGATGCCCTTCTGCTGCACGTCGTAAAAACCTTCGTCATTGGCCTGCCAGACGTCGAGCACGGCGCCGGCGATCGGCTTGCCTGCTGTGTCGAGGATGCGGCCGGAGATCGCCATGTCCTCGCCTTTCTGGTCGAGGCAGATGTTCGCGCCCATCGGTAATTCGGGCGCGTCGGCGACGTGGAAGGGTCCGAGTACCGTCGATTCCGAGGCGCCCGAGGGTTTGCGGTTGTTGATGGCGTCGACCAGCATGGAGACGCCGGTCACGTCGGACAGCAGGATGAACTCCTGGCGCCAGTCGTTGCACATATGGCCGGTGCGGGTGAGGAACAGGATCGCCTGCATCCACTCGTCCTGCGTCGGCTCGATCTCCTTGACCGCTTCGTGCAGCTTACGGGTCAAAACCTCCATGACCTGCTTCAGCCGCTCATTTTTGGCGTTGACGTTGCGACCAGTGACGACGTCCACCGAGTTTTCCTCGGTGAAGAACCCTTTTTCGTGAGCTTCCATGATCGTTCCTCACACAGCCAGGATGGATTTGAGCACTCGCCGCAACTCAGCCACGGGATCGTCGGCTGCCGCCTCGCGCCGCCAGCAGACATGCTGGTCCGGACGCACCAGCACGATGCCGCTGTCGCGCACCTCGCGGGCGCGGGCCCAATCTCCGGTGAAATCCTGCCAGTGCTGGCGTGGGCCGATGACATGGGCGGCGACGTCCAGGCCGAGTTCCCTGCCCACGATCTTTGCCGCCTCGATCCAGCCCTGGCCGCCGATGCCGGTGAGCAGCGCAAAACGCCCCTTGCCGGCGAGGTCGAGCGTCGAGACCTTGCCGCCGTGATTGTCGAAGACCCAGACATGCGGCAGCCGCGCGCCCGGCCAGGTCGTCGGCTGGTAGTGCAGCTCGGCGTCCTTCTCGAACGCCGGCTCCTTCTGCCCGTCGGTGACGATGGCGTCCGAATGATACCGCTGGTTCATCTCGACGCCATGCGCGTCGAACTCGTAGACCTTGTAGGCAATGGTCTCGCGGATCTTCCTGCGCTGCTCCTCCGCCTCCGGCGTGTCGTCGCAGCGCGCATCCATGTTCTGCTGCATCTTCACCGGGTCGATGGAATCGAGCAGGCCGAGCGCCTTGAAGATCGGCCCTAACTCCTCGATCGACTGGTTGGCGCGCGTCACGATCTGTTTTGCGATCGGGGCGCGCTCGACGTTGAAGCTGTCCAGCAGTTTTGGCCCGGCCGTGCCTCTCAGGACATAGGCCAGCTTCCAGGCGAGATTGAAGGCGTCCTGGATCGAGGTGTTGGAGCCGAGCCCGTTGGACGGCGGATGGCGGTGGGTGGCGTCACCCATGCAGAAGACGCGGCCGTTCGACATTTTCGTCGCGTACATGTTGTTGACGGTCCAGGTGGAGACCGACTGAATGTCGACCTCCAGCTCCGGATCGCCGACCAGGTCGCGCGCCACCTTGGTGGCGAAGGCGGTGTCGACCTTCGGCTCCGGGCCGTTGATGTCGTAGCCCCAGACGATCAGCCACTCGTTCCACGGGCGGATCATGCGCACCAGCCCCATGCCGATGCCGCCGACATCGGCGCCGGGCTGCACCACCCAGTAGAGCACCGACGGGCGATGGGCGACGTAACGGGACAGGTCGGCCTTGAACAGGATGTTCATCGACCCGCCGACGCCCATCTTGCCCTCGAAGGTGAGCCCGGCATGCTCGGCGACCTTGGAATTGCCGCCGTCGCAGCCGACCAGGTATTTGGAGCGGACCATGAACTCCTTGCAGGTCAGCCGGTCGTAGCAGGTGGTGGTGACCCCCGTGGCATCCTGCTCGTGCGAGACGTACTCCGTCGACATGCGCGCCTGCGTGCCGCGCGAGCAGGCGGTCTTGAACAGCAGCGGCTCCATGAAGGTCTGCGGCAGGTCGTTCATGTGGCTGGGCGAGGAGAGCTGGTGCTCGGCGCGCGACAGCGGGTGTTTTCCCCAGCTCCGCATGCGGCCGATTTCTTCTCCCGCCAGCGAGGTACAGAAGATGTTCTCGCCCATCAGGTCCTGTTCGGTGGCGAACATGTAGGCCTCGTCCTCGACCTCGCGGCCAAGGTCGCGCAGCACTTCCATGGTGCGCTGGTTGGTGATGTGGGCGCGCGGCGTGTTGGCCAGCCAGCGGTAGCGGTTGATCACCATGTTCTCGACGCCGTAGCTGGCGAGCAGCGCCGCGCAAGCCGAGCCGGCCGGCCCGGTGCCGATGATGAGGACGTCGGTTTCGATATCAGCCATGCGGCGCTCCCTTGGTCGTGAAGCTGATGGGTCCGCCGCTGAGCCGGCGGCGGATAGGGAAAAACTGGAGTCCGGTGCGATCGGCTATGAGGCCCCACAAGCCGCGCGGCGCGAACAGCATGATGGCGATGCCGATCAGGCCGAGCACCAGCAGGTACCACGAGCCGTAGTCGGCGAGCATGTTCTGCAGCAGCAGGAAGACGATGACACCGACGATCGGCCCCTCGATGGTGCCGATGCCGCCGATGACGACGATGAAGATGACGTAGGCCGTCCAGTCGATGACGGAGAAGGCCGCGTCCGGCGAGATGCGCGCCTTCTGCACATAGATCAGCGCGCCGGCGAGCCCGGTGATGAAGGCAGCGGCCAGATAGACATAGGTCTTGACGCGGCGCGCATCGACGCCGACCGAGCGCGCCGCCTCCTGGTTGTCGCGCACGGCGGCCAGCGCCAGCCCCTGGCGCGAGCGCAGCAGCCGGTAGACGAAGCCGATGGTGGCGACGGCAAGCAGCAGCGCCAGCCAGTAGCAGACGACATCGGAAGCGTGCGCGGCGCGCATGCCGAACAGGTCGCCGACCAGCCCGACGCCGATCATGTCGCGGGTCGTGCCGGAGGGCAGCGAGGTGCCGGTGCCGCCGCCCAGCGCCTTCCATTGCGCGAGCAGCAGCCGCACCACCTCCGCGACGACCCAGGTGCCGATGGCGAAATAGGCGCCCTGCAGGCGGAAGGCGAAGAAGCCTGTCGGGATGGCGAGCAGCGCGGCGGCAAAGCCGGCCAACAAGATCGAGGAAAGAGGATCGAGCCCCAGCAGGATGACGCAGGCGAACATCGCATAGGCGCCGAAGCCGACGAAGGCCTGCTGGCCGACCGAGACCAGGCCGGCATAGCCGGCGAGCAGGTTCCAGCTCTGCGCCAGCGTCAGCATGGTGAGGATGAAGAACAGGTCCTGGAGCAGGCCGCGCGAGATGAACAGCGGGGCGAGAATGGCGACGACGACGACGATGGCGGCAGCGACCGCAAAGGCGCTGGAGGCCTTGGTGCGGGTTTCGACTTTCCAGGAGCGGTGCGAGGCGTCCATCACCACGCCCCGCTTCGAAGTGTCGTACCAAGGCAGGGCGCCAACGCCGATGCCCCCCTCCCTCTTGAGGGGAGGGGTATGGGGTGGGGGTCGGGAGCGCGCGAAACCTTCCGAGGTACCGAAAGGCTCAGATTTCTCTTTGACCGACTGTATCCGCCGCACTCCCACCCCATACCCCTCCCCTCAAGGGGGATGGGGGTGTCAAAGCCGCGCCAGAGGCCTTCAACCGTGTCGCCAAACATCTCGCTTCCGGCAGGACAGAGGGGGGTGCGACGAAGTGCAAACATCGCCATCCTCAATCCACCGCCCGCGGAAACAGCCCGCGCGGCCGGATCAGCAGCACGACCAGGAAAGCGACGTGCCCCGCCAGAATCTGCCATTCCGGATTGATCGCCGCGCCCACCGTCTGCGCCACGCCGATGATGACGCCGCCGGCCAGCGTGCCCCACAGCGATCCAAGCCCTCCGATGATCACCGCCTCGAAGGCGTAGATCAGCCGCGCCGGGCCGATGGTCGGGTCGAAATTGGCGCGCGTGCCGAGATAAAGCGCGGCGATGGTGACGACCACCATGGCGATGCCGGTGGCGGCGGCGAAGATGCGGTGCGGCCTGATCCCCATCAGCCCGGCGGTGACCGTGTCGTCGGAGGTGGCGCGGAAGGCGCGGCCGAGCGCGGTGCGGTAGAAGAGCTGGTTGAGCCCGATGATCACCAGCACCGCCGACAGGAAGGTGAGCAGCGGCATGACGCCGACATTGATGGCCCCGAGCTTGAGCGACGCGGTCTCCAGCGCGCCGGCCGAGATGCGGCGGCTGTCGGCGGAAAAACCTTCGAGCAGCGCGTTCTGGATGACGATGGAAAGGCCGAAGGTGACCAGCAGCGGCGGCAATATGTCGGGGCCGAGCGTGCGGTTGAAGAGCTGCGACTGGAGCGCCCAGCCGACCGCGAACATGACGGGCATGGCGACCAGCGCCGCCACGAACGGGTTCAGCCCGAGCGCGGTGACGAGCACCAGGATGAGAAAGGCAGCGAGCACGATCAGGTCCCCATGGGCGAGGTTGACCAGGCGCATGATGCCGAAGACGAGCGACAATCCCGCCGCGAACAGCGCGTAAAGCCCGCCGAGCAGGACGCCCTGGACGATGGTGTCGAGCAGGCTCATGGGCCGGCCTCGCAAGCAAGGCTGGAGCGCTGCAGCCCCCCCTCTGTCCTGAGCTTGTCGAATGGGCCGGACATCTCCCCCTCAAGGGTAGGGCAATCGTGTATGTCGTATGGCGCGAAATTTGGCGCCGCCTTACCCCCACCCCTAACCCCTCCCCACAAGGGGGAGGGGGACTTTGCGGCGGCCCTGCCCCGCGAAACCGCCGATGACTGTTGCTCGGCGGGCATGCAAGCAGGTCCCTCTCCCCCTTGTGGGGAGGGGTTAGGGGTGGGGGTACCTTCAAATGCGATTGCCCTGTCCTCAAGAAGGAGATGTCCGGCCCATTCGTCGGGCTCAGGACAGAGGGCGGTGTGAAGGAGTGCGAACTTCATCCCCGCACCCCGAAATACGCCGCATGGATCGCCTCGCGCGTCAGCGCGGCCGGCGCGCCAGCGAGCGTCACGCGCCCCTCCATCATGCAGTAGACGCGGTCCGCCACCTTCAGCGCCTGCGAGATATCCTGCTCGACGATGACGATCGACGCGCCAGCGGCGCGGATCGCCGGGAAGGCGGCGTAGATGTCGCGGATGACGACGGGCGCCAGCCCCAGGCTGATCTCATCGCAGAGCAGCACGCGCGGATTGGACATCAGCGCCCGGCCGATCGCCACCATCTGCTGCTGGCCGCCCGACAGCGCCGTGGCCGGGCTGTTGCGGCGCTCCTCGAGGATCGGGAACAGGCCGAAAACCGTCTCCAGCGACCAAGGCCCGTCGACCGCCCGGCCGTAGCGGCCGATCAAAAGGTTCTCCTCCACCGACAGCGACGGGAACAGCTTCCGCCCTTCCGGCACCATGGCGATGCCGCGCGCCATCACGTCGGGGGCGGCCAGCGCGCCGATCGGCTCGCCGCCGAACATGATCTGCTCGGGCGCGTTGGCAAGCACGCCGGAGATCGAACGCATCAGCGTCGTCTTGCCGGCGCCGTTGGCGCCGATGACGGCGACCGTCTCGCCGGTCTCCAGTGCGACGTCGACGCCGAACAGCGCCTGGAAGTCGCCGTAGCGCGCGGTCAGCCCACGGATTTCGAGCAGCGCCATCAGACCTCGATCCCGAGATAGATTTCGCGCACCGCGCGCGAGGCCATGATGTCGTCCGGCTTGCCGACGCCGATCACCTTGCCGAAATTGAGCACCAGCAGCCGTCCGACCACGGCGTTCAGCGCATGCAGCACATGCTCGATCCAGACGATGGAGGTGCCGCGCCCATGCACGGCGCGGATCGTCCCGACCAGCGCCTCGCATTCGCCTTCAGTCAGCCCGCCGGCGATCTCGTCCAGCAGCAGTACCTTCGGGTCGGTCGCCAGCGCGCGGGCCAACTCCAGCCGCTTGCGCTGCAGCAGGCCGAGGCTGCCGGCGGTCTGGTTGGCGCGCTCGGCCAAGCCGGTCTCCACCAAAATGTCGGCGCAGCGATCGGTGACCTCCGCCTCGCGTTTGCGCGAGCCGAAGGCGGCGGCGACCAGCAGGTTCTCGAACACCGTCAGCTTTTCGAAGGGCTGCGGGATCTGGAAGGTGCGGCCGATGCCGGCGAGGCAGCGCGCCATCGGCGGCTGGCGCGTCACGTCGGCGCCGGCGAAGCGGATGCTGCCGGCGTCGGCGGAAATATTGCCGGTGATCAGGTTGAACAGCGTCGATTTTCCAGCGCCGTTCGGGCCGATGATGCCCAGCGCCTCGCCCTCCGCAAGATCGAACGAAACCGCATCGGCGACTTTCAGGGCACCGAAGGATTTCGAGACGTCTTGGAGGGCGAGGATAGGCATGGTTCTCCTGATGGTGTGCGTCTCCCTCCCCCTCGAGGGGAGGGTCCGGCCGAAGGCCGGGGGTGGGGTCAGTGCGGCAGTGCTCCGGCGCAAAGCGGCGTGGAGTTTGGCCGCGAGGACCCCACCCGCCTCGCTTCGCTCGGCACCCTCCCCTCGAGGGGAGGGATCGCCGCGTCTACGCAATCGGCTCCATCTTGCCGCCTGTCGGAATCTCTGGCGCGGTCTGGTTGTCGGTGATGACGAGGTCGTATCCGCCGCCCTCCTTCAGCCGCCACTGCCCGCCGACCAGCGGCGTCTTGCAGATGTTCTTGGCGGCGAAGGGCGGCAGGTTGGCACCGTTCCATTCGACATGGCCGACGATGGTGTCGAGCTTCGTCGCGGCGATTGCCTCGACGACCGCTTCCGAGTCGGTCGGGTCGTCGACGCGCTTGACCACGTCGATCGCCACCTCGAACAGCGCGTGGATGAAGCCGATCGGCTGCGTCCACGGTCGCTTGGTGAAGGCGGTGAAGCCGTCCGCCAGTTCCTTCGCCGAGGCGCGGGTCAGCGACGACTTGAACGGATGATTGGGCGACCACCAGACTTCCGACGACAGGTTGTTGCCCTGATTGCCGAGCGCCTCGACCGCCTGCGGGAACAGGATCGCCTTGCCCATCGACGCCACCTTGGGCGTGAAACCCTGCTGCTTGGCTTGGTTCCAGAAGGTCGTGAAGTCCGGCGGGATCATCACACCGGTGATGATCTCGACGCCGCCCGACTTGAAGGCGTTGATCTGCGCCGAAAAATCGTCGGTGAGGTTCTGGTAGCGGCCGGGGTCGGTGAGCGTGTAGCCCCTTTCCGTGAGCACCGGCGGGAAGCCGACCTGCTTGTCGCCCCAGGCGTTGCCGTCGCCGTCATTGGGGAACAGGCCGCCCACCTTCTTGTTGGTCTCGACCTGCGCCCACATGTTGGTGAAGACGGCGATCACGTCCTCCAGCCCCCAGAAGAAGTGGTAGGCGTAGTCGAACGGCTTCCAGCTGCCGGGATCGGCGGGATTGCCCTGCTGGCCGATGAACCAGGGCTGCCATGGCGCCTTGGTGGAGATGCAGGGCATGCCCTCCGCCTCGCAGGTGGTGGCGACGGGATTGGTCGTCTCCGGCGTCGAGGCGACCAGCATGATATTGATCTCGTCGTCGACGATGAGCTGCTTGGCCACCTCCGCCGCCCGGTTGGGGTTGGACTGGCTGTCCTTGACGATCACCTGGACGTCGAGACCGAGCGACTGGGTGACCGATTTGAGGCCGTCCAGCACGAAGGCGTCGGCCTCGGCGAAGGCGGCAAGCGGACCAGTCTGCGGGCTGACATAGCCGAGCTTCACCGCCTTCGCCTGGGCGATGGCCGGCATCGGCAGGCCCGATGCGCCGGCGACAAGGCCGGTCGCGGCGGCGCTCTTCAGCAGCGTCCTTCTGCTCAGTCTCTGTGTAATGAGTCTTGTCATTGCTTCCTCCCAAGCTGCTTTTCGTTCATTGCGGCGGGCGCCGGCCCTCCCACGCATCCTGCAGCAGCGCGCGGATGCTTTCCCGGTCGAAGGGCCGTGGATTCCAGTAGGGATTCTTGGTCGCGATTTCCGCCGCCCGGTCGAGATCGCTCTCGCTCAGGCCGAAATCCCTGAGCTTCGTCGGCGCGCCGAGCGAGCCGGCGAAGTCGAAAAGGGCGGCGCCCGGCGTGCCGCCGAGCGCGTCGGAGACCGGCGCGAGCAGGTCCGGCACCTCCACCGAATTGAAGCCGACCGTGTGCGGCAGCAGGATCGCATGAGTCTCGGCATGCGGTGTGTTGAAGGAGCCGCCGAGCGTATGGCAGAGCTTGTGGTGCAGCGCCATCGAGGCGCCGCCGAGCGCCGTGCCGCACAGCCAGGCGCCGTACAGCGCCCCTGCCCTCGCCTCGCGGTCGCCGGCGTCCTTCGCCAGCGCCGGCAGCGCACCGGCGAGCGCCTTGAGCGCGTCCGTCGCCATCAGTGTGATGATCGGGTTGCGGTCGCGCGCGTAGAGCGCCTCGGCGGCGTGCGCCATGGCGTTCAGCCCGGAGGTGATAGTGAGCGCCGGCGGCAGGGTGAGCGTCAGGTCGACGTCGTAGATCACCGTTTCCGGCAGGATGGACGGATCGCGCCGCGTCGTCTTCTCGCCGCCGGCAGTCTCGCCCAGGATGTCGGTCATCTCCGAACCGGCATAGGTGGTGGGGATGACCACCTGGTCGGCGCCCGTGCGCGTCGCGATCGCCTTGCCGAGTCCGATGGTGGAGCCGCCACCCAGCGCCACGACGCAGTCGGCACCACTCTGCTTGAATGCCGCGAGCGCCCGTTCGGTCACCTCGACCGGCGTGTGCATGGTGGCGTCTGTGAACAGACCGGCGCAGAGTCCGCCGAGTTCACCGACCAGCGCTTGGGCGTCCGCCTTCTGGTTGGGCGTCGACAGCACCAGCGCCCGGCTGCGTCCGAGCCTCTCGATCTCCGTGCCGGTCTCGGCGATAGTGCCATGGCCGAAGACGACCCGCGAACGCAGGCCGGGAAAGACGAAGGGGTTTATCGCGGTCATGCCGTCGCTCCTCCCGTTGGTCGGGAGATCGCGCGACCGGCGGCCACCGTTTCCAACATCGTGTCCAACGCAGCGATTTCCGCGTCCAGCACCTCGTGCGCCCGGCCTGGAAAGACCTCCAGCCGCAGCGCCGCGCCCGCCTGGGCGACGTCCTGCGCCGCCTCGAAGAATGCGTCGAGCGGTATCCACGGATCGGCGTCGCCGCAGGAGAGATAGAGGGGCAGGCCGTCGAGCGGCGATGCCGCCGCGGCGCGCGAGGCACCGCCGACCCGGCAGCCGGTGAAGCCCACCAGACCGCGCAGCCTGCCCGGCCGCCGCAGCGCGTATTCCAGCGCCAGGCACGCACCCTGCGAGAAGCCGGCGAGCACGACCCGGTCGCCCGGCGCCCCGTCAGAGACGCCGAGCGCGATCGCCGCATCGATGGCGTCCAGCCCGGCCTGTAGTTGCGCCATCGTCCGCTCCGTCAGCGGGTCGATGGCGCGCGCATCGTACCAGACTGCGCCCGCTGCGCGCGGCAGCACGACATGCGCGCCTCTGTTGCGCAGGCGGGCGACCACGTGCTCGCCCATCTCCTCCGGCGACTGGCCGCGGCCATGCACGAACACGCACAGCGCATCGGCATGGGCGGGCATGGCCCCCAGCCTCAGCACGGCATCCTCGGTCGCGACGGCGGCCACCCGGTCCTCTCCTACCACTCGAACTTTTCGAGGCCGGCGACCATCTCGGCCTTGCGGTCCTCGAACCAGGGCGGGAACACCAGCGTCTGGCCGGTCTTGCCCTCCGGCTCGTCGACCGCCCAGCCTTTCTCGACCGACCAGGCGATCTCGAACAGCGCGCCGCCCGGCGAGCGCACGTAGCAGGACTTGAAGTAGTTGCGGTCCTTCTGGTCCGACACGTCGGTGAAGCCGAGCCCTTCCAGATGCGCCTTGAGCTTGAGCTGGTTCTCCTCGTTGCCGGTGTTGAGCGCGAGATGGTGGATGGTTCCGCCTGCCAGCGTCCAGGTTCCCTGGGGCTTGTTCGGCTCGTGCAGCACTTCGACGGAGGCCATCGGGCCGGAGCCCGGCAGCTTGAACTTCAGCGCCGAAGCCTCCTCGCCAAGCTTCTCGATGCCCATGCCGATGGTCAGGAAATCGTCCATAGAGGTCTTGTCGAACACCGCGATGCCGACGCCGTAGATGCCCTTGATGCCGTTCTCGGCGCTGATGCCATCGGCGACGATCGGCTCGCGCGTGTCGTTCTCCGCCGCCACCAGCTCGATCGGGATGCCGCAGGGATGCTCGAGCGCGACGCGCCTGATGCCGAAGCGTTCGATCCGGCTCGCCTTGCGGCCGGCCTTATTCAGGCGGTCCTCCCAGAAATCCAGGCTTTTGGGCGGTACCGCGAGCTGGATGACCTTGGTCTGGTTGGTGCCCCGCCGGCCGAAGATGCCGGGCTTGCGGAACGGGAAAGTGGTGACGATGGTGGAAGGATCGCCGGCGGCGTTGCCGTAATAGAGGTGATAGACCGGCGTCGTGCCGTCGAACAGCACCGTCTTCTTCACCGATTTCAGGCCGAGCGTCTTGGTGAAGAAGTCGAAGTCCTCCTGGGCGCCGTCGACGCTCATGGTGAGATGGTGGTAGCCGTTGATCAGGGCCATTGGTTCCTCCCTTTGCTTGAACCGTTTAGCGATGGCGCGGCCGTTGCCGGCCGGCAAAGTTCGTTGCGATCATGCCGTCCGCCTTCCTGGCCTGGCGCGCACCATGACGAAGGTGAAATCCAGTCCCCAGGCGATTTTCCCGCCCTTGCAGGTCTCGTGCCTTATGTCGCCGAGCAGTTCCGGCCTTACCCCGAACAGCGGGTCCTCGTGCAGTTCGGCGTCGGTGCGGTCGAACACATGCGTGGTGATCGTCTCGAAGCCCTCGGCATTGACGACGAAATGAAGATGCGCCGGGCGCCTGAGCGGGCAGCCGACCAGGCGCAGCAGCCGTCCCACCGGTCCATCGTCGGGCACCGTATAGCCGGCCGGCTTCACGGCCGCGTAAGTGAACGCGCCGCCGGCGTCGGTGGTGAAGACGCCGCGCAGGTTGAACTCCGGCTGCAGGTCCGGCTGCTGGTTCTCGTAAAAACCCTTGTCGTTTGCCTGCCACGTCTCGACGACGGCGCCGGCGACCGGCTTTCCGTCGAGGTCGAGCACCTTTCCACGCACGGTGAGCCGCTCGCCGGCGGCGTCCAGGGAAATATTGGCGCCATTGGGCAGGCGCGGGGCGTCGGCCCGGTAGAATGGGCCGCGCACGGTGTTCGGCGTCGCGCCGCGCGGCCGCCGCGCATTGATCTCCTCGACCAGCGCCGACACGCCGAGCAGATCCGACAGCAGCACCCATTCCTGTCGCTTGTCGTCGCTGGCATGGCCGACCTCGGTTAGGAACGCGACGATGCCGCGCCACTCGGCCGGCGTCGGCCGCATCTCGCGCACGAGCTGATGGAGATGCGCAACCGCGGAGACCAGCGTTTTCGACAGCCGGCCTGCATCCGCCTTGGCCAGGCGCTGCGCGACGATGTCGAACGACGTCTCCTCGCCGAAAGTCGGCGTGGCGATCTGCGACGGCATGGTTCCTCCCCAAGGTCCTCTCACCTTGTGGCTGGAAGACTAGCACCGGAGATTTCATCGTTTGATGATTTGATGCATGGCCGATATAACAAATCGCTATGAAGCTGGACGAACGCCATCTCGTGCAATTGGCCGCCGTGGTGCAGACCGGCAGCGTCACCGAAGGCGCGGCGCTGATCGGGCTGACCCAGCCGGCGGTGTCGCGCACCTTGGCCATGCTGGAGAAACGGCTGGGCGAGCCGCTGTTCCACAAGGGGCGGCGGCCGCTCGAGCCGACGGCGCTTGGCCGCGCCCTTGCCGACCACGGCCAGGTCATGCTGGCGGCGTCGCGCAAGGCTTCCGAACTGGTCGACGATTTCCGCCACGGCCAGGGCGGCGTGGTGCGGCTCGGCGGCGTGCCGTTTTTCATGGATGCACTGATCGCCGGCATGATCGCCGAGTTCCAGCATGCGCATCCGAGCGTGCGCATCGACCAGAGCTACGGCTACCTGCCCGACCTCAGTGCCGCCATCCTCGCCGATCGCATCGATATCGGGGTGTGCCCGATCGACATCCTCGACGAAGGCTCCGGCCTCACTTTCCAGGAGATCCTGCCGGCGCACAATGTGATCGCCTGCGGCATCACCCACCCGCTGCTCCTGAAGCGCAAGATCACCGCCGCCGACCTCGTCGCCTATCCGTGGATCGCGCCGCCGTCGGGCAGCCCGCTGCTCAGCGATCTGCACCGCATCCTGCTGTGGCTGGGCGTCAGCGAAATCCGCGTCCGCTATTCCGGCGGCTCGCCGCTCAGCGTCGTCAACTACATGAAGGCGACGGACGCCCTGACCGTGCTGCCGCACAGCGTCGTCTTCGCGCTGAGAAAGGACAAGGCGATCACCGCGCTGCCCTTCGATTTCCCGCAGCCGGAACGCGCGCTCGGGCTGCTCCGGCTGGCCAACGCGCCGCGCGCCCCGGCGGTAGACGCCTTCGCCGCTCATGTCGGCAACAGCTTCGCGACGCTGCGGCACTTGATCAAGCGCCACGAGCAGGCGGTGGTCTGGGGCGCGTAGCGGTCAGGGTTCCGCTCCGTTCTGCCTGCCCACTAGTCTGCCTGCCTGCCTCCCCACCGGCCTATTCATCTGCATGACAGCGCCTCTTCGCCACCGAAAGTTGCCGCTTGCGCTCAGCACATAAAAAAATGATTTGCATATCTGCAAAAGACGTATAGGGTTCGGCTGCCTGGCGAAAGCCGGGCGGGAGGATGGAATGGCAATCGAACTGCGCGGACTGGCCTGGGACCACAGGCGCTGCTGGGGACCGCTCGACGCGAGCGTCGCGCCCTATCGCGCCAACCATCCCGACATCCGGATTTCCTGGGATCGCCGCAGCCTGTTCGAGTTCGGCGAAGGCCGCATCGAGGAGGTCGTCCGCCGCTACGATCTCGTCATCTTCGACCACCCCTTCATCGGCGACATCGCCGCCGCCGGGCTGATGGTGCCTTTCGACGCCTGTCTGTCTGAAACCGAGCGGCGGCGCTTCGAAATGGACAGCGTCGGCCCCTCCTGGCGCTCCTACCAGGCGCTCGGCCGGCACTGGGCGCTGCCGATCGATGCCGCCGCGCAGGTCGCCGCCTGCCGCCCCGATCTGCTTGCCGCCTATATCGAGCGCTTTCCGGTAAGCCATGCCGAGGTGCTCGACCTCGCCCGCAACCTGCGCAGTGACGGCAAGTGGATCGCCTTGCCGCTGGTGCCGACCGACGCCATGTGCCTGGTGCTCTCGCTGGCCGCCGGCGCCGGCGAGACGATCGGCGCCAACGGCGGCTTCCTGCCGCGGACAAGCGTCGAGCGCATCGTCGGCGAGTTGCGCGAACTCGCCGCCCTCGCCCACCCGGGCTCGCGCGAATGGAACCCGATCCGCTGCTTCGACCACATGGTCGCGCACGACGACACCGTCTACGTGCCCTATGCCTTCGGCTATGTGAACTACGCGGCGCGCCACGAAGGACCTACGCTCGCCTTCGGCGACATCCCCGGCAGTCCGCCGCGCGGCGCCTTGCTCGGCGGCGCCGGCATCGGCGTCAGCGCCTTCTCGGAGCATCCGGAGGCAGCCGCAGAATATGCGCTGTTCCTGTGCTCCGAAGGCTATCAGCGCGGCGACTATGTCGCACATGGCGGCCAGCCGGGCTCGCGCGCCGCGTGGCTCGACGACGCCGTCAACGAGCAGACGCGCGGCTTCTTCCGCAGCACGCTCGCCACGCTCGACGGCTCCTATCTCAGGCCGACGCATCCAGGCTTCGTCGATTTCTTCCGCGAGGCGACGCACAAAATCGTTGCCGCCATCGACGGCGAGATGGCGCCGGCCGCCCTCGCCGGCTGGCTGGATCGCCGCTACGCGCTGTCCCTGGCAGGCGCCCGGCCGGACCGGAGAGCCGTATGAGCGTCGAGCCCGCCAATGACGACGTCGAGGTCGCGCGCCGCGACTACAAGGTGCCGGCCGCTGAGAAGGCGCTCGACATCCTGGAGTTCATGGCCGCCTGCCGCGAGGACGTGACGCAGACCGAGATCTCGGCCGCGCTCGGCCGGTCGATCCACGAGGTCTACCGCATCATCCAGCTGCTCGAAGGGCGCGGCTATCTGATCCGCACGAAATCCGACCGCTACCGGCTGTCGCTGAAGCTGTTCGAGCTGGCCCATATGCACCCGCCGGTCAACCGGCTGGTCGACGTGGCGCTGCCGGTGATGCGCGACCTTGCCGCGCGTGCCAACCAGAGCTGCCATCTCGTGGTTCTACGCGGTTCCAGCGTGCTCATCGTGCTGCAGGTCGATTCGCCGCTGCCCATGCGCTATTCCGTGGCACTCGGCTCGCACTTTCCGATCCTGGAGACCAGTTCCGGTGCCGTTCTGCTCGCTTTTACGCCACCGCAGGAGCGCGACGCGCTGGTCGACAGGCTGGTGACAGCGGGCGAAGCCGAGATGCCGCGCGAGGAAGTCGAGCGGCGCATCGCCGACATCCTCGCCAAGGGTTACGAGATGCGCGCCTCGCTCGCCGTCGAGGGCTGCACCAACATCGCCGTGCCGATCCGCGACCATACCGGCGCGACCATCGCCGCGCTCACCGTCCCCTACCTGCCGCAGAAGCAGGCGCGGCTCGACCGCCTCGCCGTGCTGGAGGAGGCCGCCATCGCGGCGATCGAGATCTCGCGCAGCCTGGGAGCCGCCGAGGGACGGGCAAGAGTTTCAGGCGACAGACCATCGGACCAAGACCTGGAAGGCCCGGGTCACAAAGGGAGGAAGACATGAGAAAATTGCTGAAGACCACGCTAGCAGCGTCGGTGGCGCTCGGTGCGCTTGCCGGTTCGGCGCTGGCGCAGAATACGCCGAAGAAGATCGGCTACGTCGTCAACTACGCCACCCACGAGTGGTACCAGAACGTCATCAAGGGCATGAGGGATCGCGGCCAGCAGCTCGGTATCGAGATCGAGGTCAAGGACGCCAATCTCGACGTCGCCAAGCAGGTCTCGTTCGCCGAGGACTTCATGGCGCAGGGTGTCGACGTGCTGATCATTACGCCAGTCAACGAGGAAGGCGTCGCGCCGCTGATCCGCCGCGCCAAGGCCGACAACATGCCGCTGGTGTTGGAAGGCAATCCGGTCAAGGGCATGACCACCATGGTGGCGATCTGCGACTACGACACCGGCTACCACGCCGGCGTCGCGGCCGGCAAATACGCCAAGGAGCATCTCGGCGGCACCGCCAAGGTGATGAATGTCGGGCTGCCGCTGCTGTCGGCCACCGTGCTGCGCTCGCAGGGCTTCATGGACGGCATCAAAACCGAGATCGCCGACGCGACCATGGTGCACGACCTCGATGGCGGCGGCAATCCGGACCGCGCGCTGGAAGTGTCGTCGGCCGCGCTGGCGCAGAATGCCGACATCAACATCATCTACGGCATCAACGACAACTCCTCGCTCGGCGGCCTCCAGGCGTGGAAGGCGGCCGGCAAGTCGCAGGACGGCCTGCTGGTCGTCGGCACCGGCGGCGAGGGCCTTGCCTTCATAAACGCCATGCAGAACGAGCCTTCCTACAAGATCGAGGCGGCGATGTTCCCGGAAAAGGTCGGCTTCACCGCCGTCGACGCGGCCGTGAAGGTGTTCAACGGCGAGGAAGTGCCGGAGCACATCGTCAGCCCGACCGCGCCGATGCTCGGCGAGGACTGGAAGAAGTTCTATTCCGTCGAAGGCACGACGCGCAGCGTCAACTGGGACGGCATCAACGGAGTCCAAGCGCCGGACAAGTGCATGAAGACCGCCGCCGATCTGAAGCAGTAAGGTAGGCTGCCGACAACGTCTCGCCGGGGCGTCAGACGCCCCGGCCAAGCGCGGACCGCGACATGACCAGCGAATCCCTACCATCGACGCGCAAACCGGGCACGGCCTTCGGCCTGTTCGCCGACAGGAGCCAGATCGTGCTGATCGGCATCCTGGCGGCGCTGTGCATCGCCATCTCGCTCGCTGCGCCGCAGTTCTATTCGGAGGCCAACGTCATCGCCATCCTGCGCCAGTGCGCGCTGGTGCTGATCGTCGCCGCCGGCATGACCATGCTTTTGATCTGCGGCGAGGTCGACCTGTCGGTCGGCGCCTCGCTGGCCTTCGTCGGCTGCATCGGCATGGACGTCATCAACCGCACGGGGTCGCTGACCCTCGGCGTGCTGGCGGCGCTCGCCTTCGCCGGAACCGTCGGGCTGTTCAACGGCATCGTCGCCACCCGCCTGCGGGTCAATTCGCTGATCGGCACCATCGCCACCATGATGATGCTGCAGGGCGGCGTGTTCCTCTACACACGCGAAGCGGTGCAGAACCACCACCACCTGCCTTCCTTCACCGGTCTCGGCGCCGGCTATGTCGGTCCGCTGCCGATCCCCGTCATCATCGCCGCGATCGTCTTCGTCGTCGCCTTCGTCGCGCTGCGCTACACTACCTTTGGCCGCTATCTCTACGCCGTCGGCGCCAGCGAGAAGGCTGCGCGGCTCTCCGGTCTGCGCGCCGAGCGGCTGAAGCTGATCGCCTTCGTCGTCACCGGCCTGCTTGTCGGCGTGGCCGGGATGATCCTCGCCTCGCTGATGAATGCCGGCCAGCCGACCGCCGGCCGCGGCTTCGAGCTTACCGTGATCGCCGCCGTCATCCTCGGCGGCACCAGCCTGTCCGGTGGCCGCGGCACGCTGATCGGCACCCTGCTCGGCGTGCTGGTGCTCAAGGTCATCGACAACGGCATCATCATCCTGCGCTGGAACCAGGACCTGCAGATGGTCGTGCCCGGCATCGTCATCATCCTGGCGACCTGGCTGGACATCATCAGGAGGCGCGCCGATGCACCCTGAACTGGTCCAGGAGCGCGGCGGCGCACATACGGGTGCCGCCATCGAGATGCACGGCATCGGCAAGCGGTTTCCAGGCGTCGTCGCTCTCGAAGAGGTCGACCTCGTCCTCGCCCGCGGCGAGGTGCACGCCCTCATGGGCGAGAACGGTGCCGGCAAGTCGACGCTGATCAAGATCATGGCCGGCGTTTACGGCCGGGATGCCGGCACGATCGATATCGACGGCCGCGAGGTCGCCCTGCGCAACCCGCGCGAGGCGCTGGCGGAAGGCATCAAGGTGGTCTTCCAGGAGATCGCGCTGATCTCAGAATTCACCGTCGCCGAGAACATCTTCCTGGAGCGGCACCCCGTCGGGCGGGCCGGCTCGATCGACTGGAAGAAGATCCGCGCGGAATCGGCGGCGCTGTTCGAGCGCATCGGCTTCGACGTCGACCCGGCGGCACGCACCGGCGACCTGCCGGTCAGCCAGCAGCAGATGGTCGAGATCGCACGGGCGCTTGCGCACGAGGCGCGCATCGTCGTCATGGACGAGCCGACCTCCTCGCTGACGCCCAACGAGGTGGCGCTGCTGTTCAAGGTGATCCGCCGCCTCACCGATCTCGGCATCGCCGTGCTCTACGTCACCCACAAGCTCGACGAGGTGTTCGAGATCGCCGATACGGTCACGGTGCTGCGCGACGGCCGCCATATCTCCACGAGGCCAATCGGCGAGCACACGCACGACACGCTGATCCAGGACATGATCGGCCGGCGCATCGACAATCTGTTTCCGCGCTCGCGTGGCCATGCCAAGGGCGACATCGCGCTGTCGGTGAAAGGCGTGTCGACAGACGCGAAGCTGGACGACGTCTCCTTCGAGGTGCGCGCCGGCGAGGTGCTCGGCTTCTTCGGCCTGATGGGTGCCGGCCGCACCGAGCTGGCCAAGGCGATCGTCGGCTTCGATCCGATCCGCGCCGGTAGCATCGAGATCGCCGGCCGGCCGCTGAAGCCGCACGACACGCGCACCGGCGTCGGCCTCGGCATCGGCCTGCTCACCGAGGACCGCAAGGGCGAGGGCCTTATGCTGGAGCTCTCGGTCCAGCAGAACATGAGCCTCGCCGCGCTCGGCGCCTTCAGCCGCGCCGGCTTCGTCGACGAAACCCGCGAGAGGGCCGCCGTGCAGGGTTTTGTCGACCGGTTCCGCGTCCGCACGCCGTCGCTCAACCAGCTGATCAAGAACCTGTCCGGCGGCAACCAGCAGAAGGTGCTGCTCGCCCGCTGGCTGATGCGCGGGCTGAAGGTGATCGTCGTCGACGAGCCGACGCGCGGCATCGATGTCGGCGCCAAGTCCGAGATTTTCGCGCTGCTCGACCGGCTCGCCAACGAAGGCCTGGCCGTCGTCATGATGACATCCGAGATGCCGGAACTGCTCGGCCTGTCCGACCGCATCGCCGTGATGGCTGAGGGCCGCATCACCGCCGTCTTCGACCGCGACGCGGCGACCCAGGAGAATATCCTCAATGCCGCAATCGCTTGACGCCGCCCATCCCGTCCCGCCGCCCGCTCCGGCGGCGGCCATGCTCAAGGCGCTGTTCAGGCGCAGCGAGATCCCGCTGCTGATCTCCCTGCTGGTCGTCATCGCCTTCTTCTCGATCGCTTCCGACACCTTCCTGACGACGCGCAACATCGCCAACGTGCTCGGCCAGTCGGCGCTCGCCATGACGGCCGGCATCGGCGTCGCCATCGTCTTCATCTCCGGCGAGGTCGACGTGTCGGTGGGCTCGCTGGTGGCGGCGGTGGCGATCCCGCTGATCGCCGTCATGAACGCCACGGAATCGCTCTTCCTCGGCATCGCCGCGGCCCTGGCGCTCGGCCTCGTCGTCGGCGCCGTCAACGGCTATCTCTCGGCCTATCTCGGCATCAACTCGCTGATTGTCACGCTGGGCACGCTCTTCATCCTGCGCGGCGGCGTCTATCTCTACACCGGCCAGACGGCGATCCCCGACGAAGCGATGCTGGAAAGCTTCTTCCAGATAGGCAACGGCCGGCTCTTGGGCCTGCTCCCCTACCCCGCGCTGATCGCCTTCGTGCTGCTGCTCGCCTTCGCCTATGTGATGCGCCACCGGCCCTTCGGCCGCCAGGTCTATGCCGTCGGTGGCAATCCCGAGGTGGCGCGGCTCGCCGGCTACAGCGTCAAGCGGGTGAAATTCGCCTGCTTCATCATCAGCGGCCTGCTCGCCACGGTCGCCGGCATCATGCTCGCCTCCCGCCTCGGCTCGGCCGTGCATGTCGCCGGCCTCGGCTTCGAGTTCCAGGTGGTGGCGGCCGTGGTGCTCGGCGGCGTCAGCCTGTCGGGCGGCATCGGCAGCCTGTTCGGCATGGCGCTCGGTGTGCTGATCCTGTCCTTTCTATCCAACGGTCTCGGCATGCTGGCCCTTGCCACCGAGTGGCAGCTCGTGATTACCGGCGGCATCATCATCGCCGCCGTCGCCTTCGACGAATTCAAGCGCCGGCGCATCTGAGGAGGATTTCATGGGACGTCTCAACGGCAAGATCGCGGTCGTCACGGGCGCTGCCGACGGCATCGGCCACGCCATAGCCGAAGCCATGGCCCGCGAAGGCGCTCATGTCTTCGCCAGCGACATCGCCGACGCCAAGGGCGAGGCCTTCGCCGCCGGGCTGAGAAGCCAGGGGCTTGCGGCGGACTACGTCCATTGCGACGTGGCCGTCGAGGCCGACATCCGCAACCTGATCGAGACCGCGGTGAAGAAGGGCGGCCGGCTCGACGTGCTGGTCAACAACGCGGCGATCTCGATCGGCGGCATGCCGGTCTACGAGATGACCGACGAGCAGTGGCACCGGCTGATCGCGGTCAATCTCACCAGCGTCTTCCGCGGCTGCAAGTTCGCCCTGCCCCACATGATCGGCCAGAAGAGCGGCTCAATCATCAACCTCGCCTCGGCGCAGGGCCATATCGGCCTCGACGGCTGGACCGCCTATGCCGGCGCCAAGGGCGCGATCCATTCGATGACCCGCCAGATGGCGGTCGAGTTCGGCCCCCACAATGTGCGCGTCAACTCGATCTCGCCCGGCACTATCGCCACGCCGATGAACGACCAGGTGATCGCCGAGCTCGGCGAGCACATCGCCCGCGCCTGGGTGAAGATGCACCCGCTCGGCCGCATCGGCAGGCCGTCCGACATCGCCGAAGCCGCCGTCTACCTGGCGAGCGACGCGGCCGGCTTCACCACCGGAACCGACCTGCGCGTCGATGGCGGCCTGACCGCCGCGCCGCGTTTCGTGCCGGACCTCGTTTGACCGGCGCCACCGACAACCACGAGAAAGACCATGGACAAGGCCCTATCCGGCGTAAAGATCCTCGACTTCAGCCACCTGCTGCAGGGGCCTTTCGCCACCCAGCTGCTCGCCGACATGGGCGCCGACGTCATCAAGGTCGAGCGCGCCGGCGCCGGCGACATGTTCCGCTCGATGACCTTCTTCGCCAAATGGGTGGGCGGCTCGGAGAGCCCCAATTTCCTCGCCTGGAACCGCAACAAGCGGTCGATCGCGCTCAACCTGAAGAGCCGCAAGGTGCATGCCCTGGTGATGAGGATGGCCGAGCAGGCCGACATCGTCGTCCAGAATTTCCGCCCCGGCGTGCTGGCGAAACTCGGCTACGGCTACGAGGACTTCAAGGCGGTCAATCCGCGCATCATCTATTGCTCGGGCTCGGGCTACGGCGAGGACGGTCCTTATGTCGACCGGCCCGGGCAGGACATGCTGATCCAGGGCCTGGCCGGACTGATCGCCAACACCGGCCGCGGCGACGCCGCGCCTGTGCCGGCCGGCGCCGGGCTGGCCGACCAGATCGGCGCCATGAACATGGTCTACGGCATCCTGTCCGCGCTCTACTATCGCGAAAAGACCGGCAAGGGCCAGAAGGTCGAGGTGAACCTGCTCGCCGGCATGCTCGCCCATCTCGGCCAGGAATATGTCGGCGTGCTCAATCTCGGCGAGGATTTCGTGCGGCCGAATTCCGGCATCGGCCATCCCGGCATGCAGGCGCCGTTCGGCGTCTACGAGACGAGGGACGGCTACATCACCATCGCCATGAGCCCGTTCAAGACGCTCTACCAGGTGCTGGAGGCGCCGCATCTCGCCGTCTACGACGATCTCGCCACGCTGTTCGCCAAACGCGACGAGGTTTGGGAGAAGGTGAATGCCGAGACCCGCAGACACGGCCGGCGCGAACTGCTCGACAGGATGCTGGACGCCGACATCTGGTGCGCTCCGGTCTACGACATCCGCGCCGCCGCCGAAGATCCGCAGGTCACCCATCTTGGCCTGATCGCCAGCTACGAGCATCCCAGGGCCGGCACGGTGAAGGTCGTCGCCCCGGCGGTGAGGATGAGCGAGACGCCGGCGACCATCGACCGCCCGGCCCCGCTCGTCGGCCAGCACGGCCGCGAGATCCTTGCCGAGTTCGGCGTGCCCGCCGACGAGATCGCCGCGCTCGAGGCGGCCGGCGACATGACGGTCGCGGAGGCCTGACCGTGACCTCTTACCGGACGCTGTCGGTTGAAAAAGACGGCCGCGTCGCCGTGGTGACGTTCCGGCGCGGCGACCAGCTCAACGCCATGAACAAGGCCATGCAGGCCGAGATCACCGCCGCCTTCATCGCCCTGTCCGGCGATGCCGATGTCGGCTGCGTCGTCGTCACCGGCGAGGGCCGCGCCTTCATGGCCGGCGCCGACATCAAGGAATATGCCGCGCAGACCGGGCCGGAGTTCGACGCCTTCCAGGCCGCCGGCACCGCGATGTATGCGGCCATCGAAGGCTGCGGCAAGCCCGTCATCGCCGCCGTCAACGGCTTCGCGCTGGGCGGCGGCTTCGAGCTGGTGCTGTGCTGCGACATCGTCGTCGCCTCTTCCCTGGCCAAAATGGGTCTGCCGGAGATCAAGCTCGGCCTCGTGCCGGGCGGCGGCGGCACGCAGCGCAGCGTCGTCAAGCTCGGCCGCAACCGCGCCAATTTTCTGCTGATGACCGGTGCCATCGTGCCGGCCATCGACTTCGTCGCTCCGGGCCTCGTCAATGACGTCGTGGCGCCCGAAGAGCTGATGCCACGGGCGGTGGCAATCGCCGAGGCCATCGCCGGCGAGCCGGCCGAGGCGATCGAGGGCATGAAGCGGCTGACGGCCATCGCCACCGGCGGCGATCTCGCAGCCGGCTTGGAACAAGAACGCGCGCTGCTCGCGACACTCTACCGCGGCGAGGCCGGCCAGCGCCGGGTCCGGGAGTTCGCGGCGAAGAGCGCGGGGCGGGCGGCCGAGAAGGCGGCGGGAGCCAGGCCGTGACCGGCGTCGGCGAACCTGGCGCTTCCCACCGGGATACGGCCGAAAGCCTGGTCAAACCCAACCGTCCTGTCTTCACCGATCTCGCCGGGCTGGCGGCCATGGTCTCGGACGGCGACCGGCTGGGCGTCGGCGGCCATCATTTCGCCCGGCTGCCGATCGCGCTGCTGCGCGCCGTTGCCGGTGGCAAGGCGCGCGACCTGCGCTACTGCGCCTGGGCGGGCGGCCTGCCGCTGGAGATTTTGCTGGAGGCCGACGCCGTCGCCTCGATCGACATCTGCTTTTCCAGCCTCGACATTTTCGGCCTGCCGCCGCGCTTCCGGGCGGCGGCGGAGGCCGAGCGCCTGCCGGTGCGCGACTGGACCGCGCTCGCCATGATCGAGGCGCTGCGCGCCGCCCAGCAGAACCTGCCCAGCCGCACCTTCCAGCTGCCGCAGGGCTCGGCGATGATGGAGCGCATGCCGACGGCGCGCAACGTTCGCGATCCGCTCACGGGTGAGCCGGTCGGCGCCGTCCCGCCGCTCGTCCTCGACACGCTGCTGCTGCACGCCCCGCGCGCCGACGAGAGCGGCAATGTGCAGATCGTCGGCGCCCGGGCACTCGACATCGCAATGGCCGGCGCGGCGCGCAAGGTGTTGGTCACGGTGGACGAGATCGTGCCGGTGGGCATGCTTGCGGGCACGGGGCGCCAGACGGTGGTCTATCGCAACCAGGTCAGCGCCATCGCGAAGGTGCCCGGCGGCGCCTGGCCGACGTCGTGCCTGCCACACTACGTGACCGACTACGAAGCGCTGGCCGCCGCTCTGGCCGAGGGGGCGTCGTTGGCCGACGGATTGGTCTTGCCGTCGGACGGCGTTCCTGTTCGCCTCGGCAAGGCGGCGCGGATCGGCGCTGACGCGGCGGCCCGCCTGCCGCTGCCGGCCGTGCATGCCGCACCCGCGCCGGCAACGGTCGACGAGGTCATGGCGGTGCGGCTCGCGGCCGAGCTCGACAACGACAGCTTCGCCTCGGCCGGCGCGGTGTCGCCGCTCGCCAACGTCGCCTACCGGCTGGCCAAGGCGACGCATGCCCCCGGCATGATCATTGCCACCATGAGCTGCGGACATATCGACGTCGCACCGTCACCCCTGCTGCTGTCGCTGATCGAGGTTTTCGATGCGGAGACCGCGGCCGCGCATGCCGGCGGGGACGACACCTATTCGGCGCTCTACCAGGCCGGCGCGGTCACCCACGAGATCATCGCCGCCGCTCAGGTCGACCGCTTCGCCCGCGTCAACAACATCGCCATCCGCCGCGCCAAGGGCGGCTTCATCCGCCTGCCCGGCCAGGGCGGCATGGCCGACGTCGCCAACATGCACCGCGACTGCGTGCTCTACGTCACCCGCCATTCGCCGCTGTCGCTCGTCGCCGAGGTCGACATCGTCAGCTCGGCGCGCGGCCTCCTCGATCCCGAGGAGCGCGCCCGGCACGGTTACCGTACCGGCCCGACAAAACTGTTCACCGACCTCTGCGTGTTCGAGCTCGACCCGGCGAGCGGCGAGCTGGTGGTCACGGAGCTGATGCCGGGCGTCGGCCGCGACACCGTCAGCCGGGCGACCGGCTTCCCCGTCCGCTTCGCCGAGCGCTGCGGCGAGATTGCAGCACCCGATGGCGAGACGATCGAGATCCTGCGCCGCCGCATCGACCCGCTCGGGCTGCGGCGGCTCGAATTCGTCGGAGCCCGCGAGCGCGGCGCGCTCATCGCCGAAATCCTGGCGGCCGACCGGGCGGTGGTCGACGCGCTTGCGGCGCGCGAGCAGCCGTAGCGTAGTGCGGCCGGAAGAAATCCGGCGCGGAGAATCATGGCTACCATTAAGGATGTCGCGCCGCGGGCGTGTCGACGCCACCGTCTCGCGCTTCGCGGCCACCCATCGAGAGAAGAGAAGCCCGCGCCTCATCCTCGCCACGCCCTGCCTTCGCAGTCTGGCCATTGTTCAAAGAGCGCTCCCTGCCTCGGAGGGAAAAGTCGGGAAGCGGGGCGCTGGGCCGAGCCTCTTTAGTAAATATATGGCGCGGCCTTCGCGCCCCGCCGGCGATTTCGGGCACCATCCCGTTCCGCTTCGCTATAGCTCCGGCTCCGGCTTCTTGCGTCGCCTCGGCTGGCCATGCCGCAGCACTCGTCCAGTGCGCCCCGCACATAGTTGCGGAGGAGGAACCTTCGGACGGGCCTCCCCGGGCGCGGGCTACGTCTTCCCGCACCGGAGGCGCCGGTCCCTCCCCACCAAACCACCGTCGCGACCGGCGTTCCCGCGGGAGGAACTGCCGGGGATTATGGGAGAGACGGAAAGGGAGGGGACAAAATCGGCTGAACGCGTCTCCCGCCTGCCGCCGGGATTGCAGCGAAAGCGGGTAAGTGACAGGAACAGTTACCTTTTTCTGCCAGCGACAGCCTTGAGCGGCACCGCTCTTCTACGGAAAGAAAATAAACTGTCCCCTTGGCGATTCGCGCCTCAGCCCGCCTTGCGCAAGACCTCCGGCACTTCTTCGCCGGGCGTGCCCAGCCAGACGCCGAGTTCCTTCAGCCGCGCCTGCACGTCGCCGACGGGAACCGCCGAGACGGCCACCCCGCGCCGCGCCGCAAACGCTGCGGCGATCGCCGCCGCCTCGCCGGTCATCGTGCAGGCCGGCACGTTGCGGGTCGAGCCGAAGGCGACCGCGTCGACCGAGATGCAGCGCCCGGCCATGATCAGGTTGTCGACGGAAAGCGGGATCATGGTGCGATAGGGAATACCGTAGCCGATGCCGACATGATCCATGATGGCGCGGCTGCCGCCGGGCTCATGCACGTCGACCGGCGAGTTGCACAGCCCGATCGCGTCGTCAAAGCGGCGGTTGCCGCGCACGTCCTGCTCCGTCAGCACATATTGCCCGGTGACGCGGCGGGTTTCGCGGATGCCGAGCTTCGGCGCCACCTCGAGGAAGATGGCGTCCTCGAAACCCCTGACATAGCGCTGCAGGAAGTCGAAGGCGCAATAGGCCTGCTTCCTGATCTCGATCTCGGCGCGGGAAAGATCGCGGTCGTCGAGCCCGTTGCCCTGGAAACGGGTGACGTTGACGGAAATTTCGCCCGGAATGAGCCCGGTCTTCATGGTGATGTGGTCCTTCGGGATGATCCAGTCGAACCCCTCGGCCACCTTGTCCTTGATGCGCTGCTGGAAGCCGGTCAGCAGCACCGCCATCGCATAGTCCTCGTTGCGGTCGCCGGCCTCCTTCGGATAGACGACCTCCCACATGTCGTCGCGATGCGCGTTGCAGTCAGCGATCAGCGCCGGCACGTTGACGTTGAGCACGCGGAAATAGGAGGTGATCGGCTGCGTCAGCCCATCGCCGTCGCGGCCGAGCATGAATTCCGCGCCGGCAAGTGCCGCCACGTCGCCGTCGCCCGAGGCATCGACGAAACTCTTCGCCAGCACCAGGCTCTCGCCGGATTTCGTGCGGATGATCAGCCCGTGCAGCGCACCGTCCTTCATGACGGTCTCGACGACGCTGGCGCGCAGCAGCACCTCGACGCCGGCCTCCTCGACCATCTCGATGATGACGCGCTGCATCACTTCGGCGTCGAACGTGCCGGTGTATTTGCCCCAGTAGGATTCGCGCACGCGACCGTCGGCGCCGCGGTAGCCGACGCAGCGGTCGAGCATCTCGTGGAAGATCGCCGAGTTGATGAGGCCGGTCGGCTTGGTCAGCCGCCCGCCGGTGATCAGCCCGCCGAGAAAGCCGGTGCCTTCGAGCAGCAGGGTCTTGGCGCCCTCACGCGCGGCGCGGATCGCGGCGACGATGCCGGACGAGCCCGCGCCGGTGACCACGACGTCGTAGGAGCCGAACAGGTTCATGGTGTTTCCTTTCAATCAGTCGCGGCCAGTCGAAGGTCTTGAACTCCGACCTTTGGAAATGTTGTCAATCACCCCCTCACCGGCTCTTCGGGCCACCTCTCCCCCTGCCCGGGGGAGAGGAACCGCTGCCGTGATGGCGCCGCCTTTCCAGCCTGGGTTCCTCTCCCCCGGGCAGGGGGAGAGGTGGCCCGAAGGGTCGGTGAGGGGGTGCTTCATCCGTTGAGGCCGATGATATTCACCCGTTGAATTCCATCACATAGAGCCCGGCATTGTAGTCGGTGACGTAGATCAGCCCGCTCTTCTCCACGAAGATGTCGCAGGACTGGATGATCGGCTTCTTGCCGGGCCGCTTGTCCATCATGCCGGCCGGCGGCGGCGGCACCAGCGCGCCGACCTCCTTCGGTCGGTACTGGTCGGAGATGTCGAAGACGCGCACGCCGGCGTTCTGCCAGGTCGAGAAGATCAGCGACGAGCTCTGGAACGTGCCCGGCCGGTTCTCGTGGATGTTGTGCGGCCCGTAATGCGCGCCCTTGCGCGCATAGTCGGCATCCGCCGGCACCGGCATGGTGGCGACGGGGACAGGATTGGCCGGGTCCTTCACGTCGAAGATCCAGATGTTCTTCAGCCCGTCCTCGAAATCGTCGAGCACCGCCTCGTCGAGCACCACCAGGAGATCGCGGTCGGGCAGCGGCAGGCAGTTGTGGGTTCCGCCCTGGAACGGCGGCGACCAGTTGCGGTGGACGATCAGCTTGGGCTCGCTGCGGTCGGTCACGTCCATCACCACGAGGCCGGCGTCGCGCCAGGCGCCCCAGGCGATGTCGCCATGCACGATCGCGTGGTGCAGGCCGAATTTGGCGCTCGCCGGCCAGCTCGGCGTTTCGCCGGCGGCGAGGTTCATACCGGGCAGCCAGTAGCGCCCGGCTTCACGCGGGTTGGCCGGGTCGGACATGTCGATCGTCATGAAGATGAAATCGGTAAAACCGTCGAGCAGCGCCGAGACATAGGCCCAGCGCCCGCCGGTCCACCAGATGCGGTGGATGCCGCCGGAGACCGGCATGAAGCCGATACGCCGCGGCTCGCCCGGCTTCGAGATATCGTAGACGGCGAGCCCGGCATCCCAGGTCTTTTCCGCCGTCGGTATCGCCGTGCCGAGCGCGGCGCCGGCGGAGGCCTTGTAGTAGCTCGCCTCGTCGGCAAACGCCGCATCGGCGAAGACGTCCTTGCCGTGGATGACCAGCAGAAGATTGTCGGCGACCTGCAGATGCACGTTCCAGGTGTTGGCGGGCGCGGCGACATAGCCGGCCGGCTTCGGGTTTTTCGGATCGCGCGCGTCGACGATGGAAAACCCCTGGCTGAACAGATGCCCGACATAGGCGAAGCCGTTCTCGACCATGACCTGGATGCCGTCCCTCAGGCCGCCCTGGTCGCTATGGCCGATGAGGCGCATGTTGCGCGCGTGGTCTGGCTTCATGGGGTCGGTGGTCACGTTCCGGTCTCGCTTTCTGTTGGTCGGCAGGTGGGGACGCGCCGCAAGCGGCGCGCCCTCGGGAGGATGTATCTCAGTTGACGCGGTTGCCCCAGTTGTCCGGGCTGTCGACGTTCTCCTTCCAGATCATGACCGGCTGGATCAGCGTCTCCTTGGCGACCGGCTTGCCAGCGAAATGGTTCTCCATCTCGCCGACGATCGACTCGGCCATGGAGAACGGGTTCTGGCCGACATCGGCGTCCTGCGTGCCCTCGCGGATGCGCTCGAGCCCGAGCGGCGTGCCGTCGAAGCCGACGGTCGGCACATGGCCTTCCTCGCCGGCGAGCTTCAGCCGGTTGATCTGCCGCAGCGCCGACACGACGCCGCGGATCATCTCGTCATTGTGCGCCCAGATGCCGGCGACGTTGGGATCGCGGGTGAAGGCGTCGAGCACCAGCGTGTGGGCGTTGTCGGCCGTCCACTCGGCCTTCAGCGTCTCCACCTTGATGTCGGGGTATTTCGCCGCCACCTGGTCATGGAAACCCTTGTAGCGCTTTTCCGACTGGCCGGAGCCGATGGCGCCGCGCACCTCCAGCACCAGACCCTTGCCGCCGATCAGCTTGGCGATGGCGTCGGCGCCGGCCGCACCGCCCGCCACGTCGTCGAAGGTGTTGTAGGCGACCCACTCGCCTTCCGGCGGCAGGTTCTCCAGCATGAACAGCGGGATGCCGGACTCGTTGGCCTTGCGCACGCCGCCCTGCAGCAGTTTTGCGTCGACCGGATTGAGCAGGATGATGTCGGGCTGCTTGCTGACCACGTCGAGAAGCTGCGTGGTCTGCGTGCTCGGGTCGCCCTTGCCGTCATAGACGGAGATGCTCATCCCCTTCTCGGCGGCGAGTTCCTTCACCCGGTTCACCAGCGTGACCTGGTATTCGTATTGCAGGCCGAAGGCGATGTAGGCGAGGTTCTTGCCTTTCAGCACGCCGTCCTCGGCCTGCGCGGCGAAAGGCACGATCGCGAGCGCCGCCGCCCCGGCGGCAAGGCCGAGCAGGTTGCGGCGTGTCGTTTTCAGTCTGTTGCGGATGTCCATGGTGTCTCCTCCCTGTTGGACCGTGGTTGGGCATTGCTCCGTCGCGGCAGCGGCCGCCCCGGCAGTCGTCGCGGCGCGAGCCGCGGCCGTCGCTGTGCTCGGCGAGCGCGCGCGCAAAAATTCTCCCGTTCGCCGGAAGGCGCTCGCTTGGCAGGTCGTCTCGTGTTCGTCCGCGCGGCCGGCTTGCGGCCGCGGCTTGCTGCGTCAGGGCTGCTTGGCCGGTTTGCTCGCCTTTGCTGCTATGACCTTCTTGCGCATGCCTGCCTCGAGATAGTTGCGGCGGTAGACGTCGAGCGCGGCGGCCGCCGCGATCACCAGGCCGCTGACCACCGAGTCCCAGTTGGGCGGCACGTTGAGCAGGTTGACGGCGTTCTGCACCAGCCCGAGCAGGAGCACGCCGAGCAGCATGCCGCTCATGTTGCCCTCGCCGCCGAACAGGCTGACGCCGCCGATCACCACCGCCGCGATGACGGCAAGCTCCATGCCCTGCGCCGCCGTCGCCGCGCCCGCCTCGAAGCGCGCGGTGATCAGGAGGCCGGCGATCGCCGCCATCAGGCCCGAGATCATGAAGGTGGCGATGATCACCCGCTCCGTCTTGATGCCGGCCAGCCGCGCCGCCAGCGGATTGCCGCCGGTGGCGTAGACCGAGCGGCCGAACTGGGTGCGCGACAGCACGATCTGGGCGATCAGCGCCAGCGCCAGCGTCAGCACGATGACGCCCGGCACGCCGAAGATGCGACTGGCCTGCAGGTCGACGAAGATGCGCGGCACCGGGGCGATGTTGGTGCCGCCCGAATAGATGTAGGCGAGCCCGCGTGCGATCGTCATCGTCGCAAGCGTGGCGATCAGGGCGGGGATCTTCAGCTTGGTGACGGCGAGCCCGTTGACCAGGCCGATGACGAGGCCGGCGACGAGCGCCGCGAGGATGGCAAGCTCCGGCGGCCAGCCCTGGAACTGCACCAGCCCGACCGACAGCACCGAGGAGAGCACCAGCACCGACGCCACCGACAGGTCGATGCCGGCCACCAGGATGACGAAGGTCTGGCCGATCGCCACCACCGCGATGATGGTCGCCGACTGCAGCACGTTCTCGATGTTGCGCACCGTGGCGAAGACCGGGCTGAGGAAGCTCATCACGGCGCAGCCGAGCAGGATGACCGCCATCAGCCCCGCGCTCTGCATGAGGTCGATGAAGGAGATCTTGCCGCGCAGCGCGGCCAGGCCGCCCGGTTGCGTCGGCGCGCGCTCCGTCATGGTCGGATTTTCCAAGGTCACGTCGCTCGTCTCCTCAACCGGTCGTCGCATAGCTCATGATCGTTTCGCTGGTCGCCTGCTCGCGCGACAGGGACGCCGAGATACGGCCCGACCGCATCACCAGCACGCGGTCGCTCAGCGCCAGAATCTCCGGCAGCTCCGAGCTGATCAGCAGGATCGCCATGCCCTCGCGGGCCAGCCGGATCACCAGCTCGCTGATCTCGGACTTGGCGCCGACGTCGATGCCCTTGGTCGGCTCGTCGAGGATGAGCAGTTTCGGCCGCCGCGCCAGCCAGCGCGCCAGCACTACCTTCTGCTGGTTGCCGCCGGACAGCGTCGAGACGCGGGTCTTCGACGACGGCGTCTTGATTGCGAGCGCCCGGATCTGGCGCTCGGCGATCTCCTCCTCGCGCGTCGTCGACAGCAGGCCCCAGCTCGTCAGGCGGTCGAGCAGGCTCAGCGTCACATTGGTGCGCACGCTGAGCAGGCTGACCAGCGCCTGCTTGCGGCGGTCCTCCGGCACCAGGCCGATGCCGGCCTCGATCGCCGCCTTGGGATCGTTGGGAGCGATCGCCTCGCCGGCGATCGTGACGCTGCCCCCGTCATAGGGATCGATGCCGAAGATGCAGGCCGCCAGCTCGCTGCGGCCGGCGCCGACCAGGCCGGACATGCCGACGATCTCGCCGGCGCGCACCTCGAAGGAGATGTCGCTGAGCACGTTCGCGCGGCTGAGGTTGTTCACCGACAGCACGACGTCGCCGATCGGCCTGGTGTCGGCCACCGTGTCGCGCACCTCGCGCCCGACCATCATGCGGATGACCTTGTCGTGGTCGAGCTCGGCGATCGGGCGCGTGCCGACGAGCCGCCCGTCGCGCAGCACCGTCACGCGGTCGGCGATGCGGAACACCTCCTCCAGCCAGTGCGAGACGAAGACGATGCCGAGGCCCTTGGCCTTGAGGTCGTTGACGACGCCAAACAGCCGGTCGATCTCCGGCGGCGACAGCGATGTCGTCGGCTCGTCCATCACCAGCACCTTGGAATCCTCGGAGATGGCGCGGGCGATCTCGACCAGCTGCTGGTCGGCCGGCGACAGCCGCCCGGCCGGCGTCGACGGGTTGAGATGCGGCGCCACTTTTGCAAGCGCGGCCAGCGCCCGCTGCCGCTGCCGGCCGACCGAAAGCCAGCCGTAGCGCGTCGGCCAGCGGCCGAGCATGATGTTCTCGGCCACCGACATGGCCGGCACCAGATGCGCGTCCTGGTGGATGGTGGCGACACCGATGCGGTGCGCCGAGGCCGGGTCTGCATGCAGCGGCACACCGTCGACGGAAATCTCGCCGCGATCCGGCGAATAGAAGCCGGCGATCATCTTGATCAGGGTCGACTTGCCGGCGCCGTTCTCGCCAAGCAGCGCCGTCACCTCGCCGGAGCGCACGTCGAAATCGACATTGTCGAGGGCGAGCACGCCCGGGAACGATTTGGTGATGCCCTGCGCCACCAGCACCCGCCGGCGCTCGCCGGCCGCGGGCTCATCCGGCCGCAGGACCTCGGCGACGCTCATCGCGCAACCTCCGGGCGCGCCTTCCCGGCGCAACCGGCGGTCGACAATGCGTACGGCAATCGTCCGTGCATTCCTCCCCCCACGTCCTCCGCCGGCCGTGGGCGGCCGGCAACGGGGAAGGAACTGACGCCCTTGGCTCCCCAACGTTCGGACACGCTAGTCGCCTCCAAAAAACTTGTCAACTGGTAGAGACACCGTACCAGTCGATTTTCTCCCGCAAGCCGAGGCCGAGTTGGTGGGCCGCGGCGATGTTGCTCTTGATCAGCCGCGGCGCAGCGCAGTCGCCGACCCGCTCGACCGGGATTTCGGCGAGCGCCGGCAGGGCGCGGCATTGATGGAAAAGGTCCTCGCGCGAGCGCCGATCACCGCCACCACCGCGTCGAAGCCGTCGACATGCACCGCTTCGCCGGCGACGATCGGCTTAGGCAGCCGCAACGCCGATTCTCTGGCGGGCGGTGGGCTATCGCAGGGATTGGAGGGGGAGCCTGGCTGTTTCCGTTGCCTGGCTCCCCATCCTGCCGGACGGCGCTATGTCGGCTGCGGAACAAAACTCTGCCGGCGTAGACCTGACCGATAAACGCCCTCTCTCCGTCTCCCCCTCGAGTTCGCCACCTCTCGAGGGCGAGGAACCAATCTGGTAAGCGCCGGCGCTGCCACGGCGATTGCAGGCAGGGCTATCGCATATGCGTTTACCCCCACCCCTAATCCCCTCCCCACAAGGGGGAGGGGGAACCGGCTGGCGTCCCCGCCGAGCACTAATCGTCGACGGTCATGCGTTGCATAGTGGCCGCAAAGTCCCCCTCCCCCTTGAGGGCCCCCCTGAGGGGAGGGGTTAGGGGTGGGGGTGCCGCGCCGGCCGACGCTTCCAGAATTTCCATGCGCGATCGCCATGCAGGGCAGGGAGAGACGGAGAGGAGTGTGCTCGGTACGAGCACGGCCAGAATTCGACGCCTTGGGATCACCCCTCCAGCACGGCAGCGCCGATGCGGCCGATGTCGCCGTCTTCCTCGTCGCTCTCGCCGCTGACGCCGATCGCGCCGATGATCTCGCCGCCTGCCTCGAGCAGCACCCCGCCGTCGAGCGGGATGCCGTTGGGGATGCACAAGAGCGCGTAGCGCCCCTGCCCTTCGACCACGTCCTGGAACGCCTTTGTCGGCCGCTTGAACAGCACGGCGGTGCGCGCCTTGAGCGTGGCGATCTCGACGCTGCCGACCTGCGCGCCGTCGTCGCGGTGCAGCAGCACCAGATGGCCGCCGTCGTCGACGATGGCGATCACCAGCTTCAAATTCCGTTGCTTCGCCGCCTTTTCGCAGGCCGCGGCGATCGCCTTAGCCGCCTCGATGGTCAGCGCCGTCTTGGTTGCGAGCATTTTCTCCCCCAATGTCCTGATTTTACAATGCGACGCCGAGCGCGGCCGGCCAGCCCAGCCCTTCGTCCGTGCCGGCGCGCGGCCGGTATTCGCAGCCGACCCAGCCGCCATAGCCCAGCCGGTCCAGCGCCCTGAAGAAAGCGGCGTAGTCGACCTCGCCCTCGTCCGGCTCGGCGCGGCCCGGCACCGCGGCGATCTGCACATGGCCGACCAGCGGCAGGTATCTTTCCAGCCTTTCCACGACGCCGCCCTCGGTGACGCCGACATGATAGGCGTCGAACATGATTTTGACGTTCGGCGCGCCGACCTTGGCGATCACCCCTGCCGCCTCCCCGACGGTCGCATAGAAATAGCCCGGCCGGTCGCGCGCATTGAGCGGCTCGAGCAGCAGCGTGAGATCCGGCGCTTGCCCGGCCGCCCAGCGCAGATTGTCGGCGAACAGTTCGGCCGCAGCGGCCTTGCGATCCGGCGCGACGTCGCCGGCCATCACATGCACGGAACCCGCGCCGATCGCCCGCGCATAGGCGGCGGCCCGGGCGAATCCGGCCTGGAAATCCGCCTGCCGGCCCTCGACCGCGCCCAGCCCGAATTCGCCCTTTCCGGGGTCGATCGGCGTGTTGAGGCCGAGCACGGTGAGCGCATGATTTTCGCAGCGTTCGCGCAAGGGCTCGGCGGGAATGTCGTAGGGCCAATGCAGCTCGATCGCCCTGAATCCGGCGGCCGCGGCCGCGTCGATGCGCTCAAAAAGTGGTCGATCGGGCCAAAGGAAGCCGAGATTTGCGGAGAAGCGCGGCATAAAGCGATCACTTTTTCCCGAAATTCCGCTTGAGATCGGCGATTTTTTCAGCGTCGAGCAGACGAACCGCCATGCCGCGCGTCAACAAGACGAGCTTCGCCGTCTCCTCCAGTTCCTCGATCGCATAGACCGCCGCGTCGAGCGAGGACGCCGACACCACCGGCCCGTGATTCTCCAGCAGCACCGCCGCGTGGTGCGGCGCGACCGCGTCGATCAGCGGCGCCACTTCGGGGGAGCCCGGGCGCGTATAGGGCACGACCGGCACGGTGCCAACGCGCATCACGACATAGGGCGTGATCGGCGGCACCGCGTCGGCCGGATCGACGTCGGCGAGGCAGGAGAGCGCGGTCGCGTAGGTCGAATGCAGATGCACCACCGCCCGCGCCTCGGGGCGGTTGCGATAGAAGGCGAAGTGCAGCGGCAGTTCCTTGGTCGGCGCATCGCCGGCGACATGGCGGCCCTCGCCGTCGAGAATCGACAAGCGGCCGGGGTCAAGGAATCCCAGGCAGGAATTGGTCGGCGTGGCGACATAGCCGTCGGCGGTGCGCACCGAGATGTTGCCGGAGGAACCGGCCGTAAAGCTCCGTTCGAACAGCGATTTTCCCCAGCGGGCGATGGCGTCGTGGAGCTTGGGGTCGGTCATGGTGAACCTATTGCGCCGAGGGCTTTTGCGAAGAAATGCGGCCCGCCGAAATTGCCGCTCTTGAGCACCAGCCCGAGCGGGCCGTCGCGTTCGGCGACCAGCGCCGGAACGCCGGGATCGATCTCGGCGCCGATGGCGAGGCTTTTCAGGCCGAGCGCCTCGACCACCGCTCCGGACGTTTCGCCGCCGCCGACGGCGATGCGGCGGACGCCGCGGTCGGCCAGCATCCGGGCGAGGTCGCCGAAGAAAAATTCGACCGCCGCCGCGGTCTCGGTCCGGCCGAAGCTGGCCTGCGCGGCGGCCACGACAGTCGGATCGGCGGTCGAATAGACGATCGGCGCTGCGCCCTCCCGGCTCTCCACCCAGTCGGCCGCCTGACGCGCCGACATGCGGCCCGACAGCAGGTCGGCGGGCTCGACCGCCAGCCCCGGCGCCGTTTCGAGATAGGCTTCCACCTGCCGCCGCGAGGCCGCCGAGCAGGAGCCGCAGAGAACGGCCCCCGGTCCTTGGGGCACCGGCAGCTCGGCCAGCCGGTCCGACAGCAGCCCCTGCGCGCGGAAATTGTCGGGCAGGCCGAGCGCGATGCCCGATCCGCCGGTGATCAGCCGGTGACCAGCCAATGCCTTGCCCAGCGCAAGCAGATCGTCGTCCGACGTCGCATCGGCGACCACCAGCCGGCGGCCGGCGCGGCGCTCGCTCTCGAACGCGGCGGCGACCGCCTCCGGGCCGTCACGAACCGTGTCGAGCGGGATCAGCCCGACCTCGCCTTGCGTCTGCCGGCGCAGCCAGCGGCGGATGTCCGGGTCGGTCATCGGCGTCAGCGGATGGTTTTCCATGCCGGATTCGCTCAAGAGCCGGTCGCCGACGAAGAGATGGCCCATGAACAGCCGCCGCCCGGTCTTGGGGAAGGCGGGGCACGCCACCGCCAGCTCCGCCCCGGTGAGGTCGAGCAGCGCCTCGGCGACGGGGCCGATATTGCCGGCAGGCGTCGAATCGAAGGTCGAGCAGTATTTGAACAGGATCTGCCGGCAGCCCTGGTCGAGCAGCCAGCGCACCGCCGCAAGCGACTGTCGCACCGCCTCACCCGGCTCGATCGACCGGGTCTTCAGCGCCACCACGCCGGCCTCGCAGTCGGCGGGTGCGCTGTCCTGCGAAGGGCCGACGAACTGCACTGTGCGCATGCCGCCGCGCGCCAGGGTGTTGGCCAGGTCGCTGGCACCGGTGAAGTCGTCGGCCACGGCTCCAAGCAGCATGGCCGCGCCTCAAGCCGGCTCGACGCCGGAAAGCTCGTCCTCGATGTGGACGCGGATGATGTCGTCGAAGGATTTTTCGGCACGGAAGCCGAATGCCTCGGCGCGGCGGGCATCGAAGCTGCGCGGCCAGCCGGCGATGATGCCGGCGATCACCGGATTGGGCTCGCGTCGGATCAGCCGTGCCGCGCCCTCGCCCGCCACCCGGCGCAGCGCCTCGATCTGGTCGGCCACCGTGGCAGACAGGCCGGGCATGGTGATGGTCCGCTGCGATCCGAGCGGCGCCGAGTCGAGCTCGGCGGCGTGCAGCATGAAGTCGACCGCGGCGCGCGGGCTGGCGAACCAGTGCCGCACCGTCTCGGCCACCGGCAGCACCGCCTCCCGGCCGATCAGCGGCTCGCGCAGGATGCTGGAAAAGAAGCCGGAAGCGGCCTTGTTGGGCTTGCCCGGCCGGATCGAGATGGTCGGCAGGCGGATGCCGACGCCGTCGAGAAAACCTCGCCGCGAATAGTCGGCCAGCAGCAGCTCGCCGATCGCCTTCTGCGTGCCATAGCTGGTGAGCGGCGTCAGGCAGTGCGAATCCGCGATCACCTCGGGCAGCGGCTCGCCGAACACGACGATCGAGGAGGTGAAGACGACGCGCGGACAATAGGGCGCGGCGGCGCCAGCCCGGCGGACCGCCTCGAACAGCGAGCGTGTGCCGTCGAGATTGACCTGGTATCCCTTGTCGAAATCGGCTTCGGCCTCGCCCGATACCACCGCGGCGAGATGGAAGATCACGTCGGGCCGCGACGCAACCAGCCGCGCCGCCGTCTCGGGAGCGGCGAGATCGACGGCGACGGTCTCGACCCTGCCGCCGAAGTCCGGCCTTTGCGGCTCCACGATGTCGGCCAGCGTCAGGGTCTCGATGCGCCGGCCGCGCAGGGTCCCGCGCTGGATCAGGGCGGCGACGAGCTTGCGGCCGAGCATGCCGGCGGCACCGACGACGAAGATGTTCATGTCAGGCCTGCTCCCTCTCGCCGTCCGAGGCCCCGGCCTTGCCGGCGGCCTTCAGGATCATGTCCGCCCCGCCTTCGTTGACGTCCCGGCTGGTGTCGTGGATGCGCAGGATGTGCTCGGAAAAGGCCGCCGCCACCGCCTCCGGATTGCGCATCTTCAGCGCCCTGACGATGAAGCGATGGTCCTCGAGGCTCTTCTCGATGGCGCCCGGCCTGCCCATGGCGATGCGCCGGTGGTCGAGCATGTAGGTGTAGAGGTCGACGACGAAGTCGGCGAGCAGCCGGTTCTGGCAGGCGTAGTAGATGGTGAGGTGGAATTCGCGGCCGCAGATCAGGAAGCGTACGGGATCGTTGGCGGCCTGCTCCTGCGCGTCGATGGAATCGTCGAGGCGCCTGATGTCCTCCTCGCTCAGATGCCGGGCCGCGTCGGCCACCACGGCCGTCTCGACCAGCAGGCGGGCGGCGTGCACGGCCTCCAGGCTGTAGCCGTTGATGGAAGACGGGTCGGTGACGCCGATGCGCTGCTTGCCGACGTCGACCTTGACGTTGGCGACGCGGGTGCGCGCGCCCTGCGACACCTGGACGACGCCCTCGCCGGCCAGCCGCTGCACCGCGCCACGCACCGTCTCGCGGCTGACCGCCAGCATGGTCGCCAGCTCGCGCTCGCTCGGCAGCTCGTCGCCGACCTGAAGAATCCCCGAGGCGATCAGCGACACGATCTTGTCGCGGATGATCTCCTTCGCCGTCTGCTTGTGGATCGCCTCGTTCAGCGGAGAGAGCGGTATCGCCATCGAGTCACCGGTCAACTGGACTGTTAAGTAGTCCAGTTAGCGCAGTTTGATTTCGCTGTCACGCGCTAATTTGCCGGGGGTGTTTGGGGCCTGGGGAGGCGCCGAGGGCCGGGCACCTTCCGCGTCCTCCGGTTTCCGGCAATCCCATATGCGATTGCGCTCCTCAGGAAACCGTGAGGCCCCCGAAATCGAACACGAACGGCTCGTCCCGCAACACGGCGTCGATGATCGCCAGCGCCAGCGGGAAGCGCGCGCGCTCGAGCGCGGCGAGGCCGGGCGCCGGCTCCAGCCAGGCGGACAGCATGCGGGCCGTGTCGATGCCTTCGACCGTCTCGCCCGCCAGCTCCCCGGCCATCATGCCGGAGACCGTGCGTCCGAGGCCGAGGCCATGGCCGAGCCTGCTGTTACGCCCCCCGCCGACAGTGACGTGCAGGTCGCCGATGCCGGCGAGGTCGAAGGCGGTGTCGCGCCGGCCGCCGAAGCGCTCGCACAGCCGCGCCATCTCCAGCGCGGCCTGGGTGAAGGCGGCCGCCGTCGGGTTCTTCGACTGGCCGTCGGGACGGGCCGCGTCGGGATAGCGCGTCTGCATGGCGGCGACGCCGATGGCATAGAAATTCTTCAGCGCCGCGCAGGCCTCGACGCCGGTGACGTCGTCGCTGGTCGACAGGCGATAATAGTCCGTCGCCATCAACGCGGCGAAGGCTTTTGCCGCGGACTGGCCGTCGGCCGAGGCATAGACGCTGGCCGTCGGGTTGCGGTTGGCGAGCTCGCGGGCGATGCACGGGCCGCCGATGCCGATGAAGGTCTTCATCTTGGGCAGTTGCGGCCGCAAGGACTCGGCCAGCGTCGTCAGCGACGGCCCCACCCTGTCGAGCCCCTTGGTGACGAAGGCGACCGGCCGCTCGCGTCTCATCAGCGTGTTAAGCTTTTCGACCGCCCAGGGAATGCCGGGGCTGCTGACCCCGACCACGATGACGTCGGCCGCCTCGACATGGGAGGCGGTGAGTTCGTCCTCGGCCAACGGCGTGACCCGGCCGGGCAGCGGATGATCCAGTTTCGGGTGCACGCCGCCGGCGGTTTTCATGCGCGCGACCGCCGCGGCGTCGAGCGGCGTGCCGGCAAGCAGCACGTCGTTGCCGTTGTCGGCGCCGGGCACGGCCAGCGCGCTGCCCATGACGCCGGCGCCGAGGATCAGGATCGTTGCCATTGGCGGCTCCTACGATTTTCTCATGTTTGCGACTGCGGCTTCGGGTAACCGACAACCTCAAATACCCCCACCCCTAACCCCTCCCCACAAGGGGGAGGGGGACTGGCTTGCATCTCCGCCAGGCGCCAACCGCCGACGATTTACTTGGCAGGAAGGCCGCAGAGTCCCCCTCCCCCTTGTGGGGAGGGGTTAGGGGTGGGGGTATTTCATATGCACTTGCCTTGCCGCCAAGAGGTTCCTGCCGGCTCAGATGCGCGCCTCCGTCTCGGCGTCGAAGACATGCACCTTGGAAGGCGGGATGGCGAAGCGGACCTCGCTGCCTTCCTCGAAGCGCAGCCCCTTGTCGACGACCGCGACGAAGCGACCGTCCGGGCCCTCGCAGAACAATTGCGCATCGTGGCCGAGACGTTCCAAAAGCACGGCGCGGGCGCCAATCGCCCCGTCGGCCGCCACAGTAACGTCGGTCGGCCGCAGGCCGAGCACGACGCGCTGCCCCGGTTTTACACCGGAGCCTTCCTCCAGCAGGATGCGACCGCTCGCCGTGTCGACGGCGGGCACGCCCGCCCCGCTTGCGGCCGTGCCGGGCAGAAAATTGATCGCCGAGGCACCGATGAAGTCGGCGACGTATTTGCTGGCCGGCCGGTCGTAGACGTCGTCCGGCGAGCCGATCTGCTCGATCTTGCCGGCGCGCATGACGACGATGACGTCGGCCATGGTCATCGCCTCGACCTGATCGTGGGTGACGTAGATGGTCGTGGTCTTCAGCCGGTTGTGCAATTGCCTGATCTCGGTGCGCATATGCGCCCTGAGCTTGGCGTCGAGATTGGAGAGCGGCTCGTCGAACAGGAATACCGAGGGCTCACGCACCATGGCGCGGCCCATCGCCACGCGCTGCCGCTGGCCGCCGGAAAGCTGTTTCGGATAACGCTGCAGATACGGCGTCAGATTGAGAATCTCGGCGGCGCGCTCGACGCGCTGCTTGATCTCGGCCGCCGGCATCTTCGCCACTTCCAGGCTGAACGAGATGTTCTCGTAGACCTTCATCGTCGGATAGAGCGCGTAGTTCTGGAACACCATGGCGATGTCGCGGTCGCGCGGGTGGACGTCGTTGACCCGCCTGCCGTTGATCGACAGGTCGCCCTCGCTGACGCTCTCCAGGCCGGCGGTCATGCGCAGCAGGGTCGTCTTGCCGCAGCCCGACGGGCCTAGCAGCACGACGAACTGGCGGTCCTCGATGCGGAACGACACGTCGCGCAGGATGTTGACCGCACCGAAGGATTTTCCGATGCCCTTGTATTCCACTGTCGCCATGAAAAGCGCTCCACCCGTCGTCTGTCGCCGGCCTGTCGGCCGACGGATCAATATTTCTGCCTGGTCGGCGTGATGACGATTTCCTGGACGATCGCCCGCTGCGGCAGTTCGTAGGCGTCGAGGATCAGTTTTGCGACGACATCGGCCGAGATGCCGCCGCCGATCGCCTGCTTGTTGGCCTTGTAGTTGGCAAGCGTCGTCTCGTCGCGCACCCCGTCCAGCACCTCGGTGTCGATGATGCCCGGCGATACCACGATGACGCGCACGTCGTGCGGGGCGAGGTATTCGCGCAGGCTTTCCGACACGGCGTGCACGAAAAACTTCGTGCCGCAATAGACGGTGTGGTCCGGATAGACCTTTCGACCGGCGATCGAGCTCATCATCACCAGCGTGCCCTGCCGGCGCGCCACCATGCCGGACAGCACGGCGTGCACGGTGTTCATGACGCCCTTGGTGTTGATGTCGATCATCTCGTCCCAGTCTTCCGGCGGCTGGCGACCGATGTCGCCCAGCCGGGCGATGCCGGCATTGGCGAACATCATGTCGACCGACCCGTGCTCCGCCTCCGCATCGGCCACGGCTGCGGCGAGCGCGGCGCGGTCGCGCACGTCGACCTGGCGGATGACGGCATCGGGCAGGCCCAGCGCGTTCAGCCGCTCGAGCCTTCGCGCCATCAGCAGCACCGGATGGCCCGCGGCCGAGAAGGCGCGCGCCGCCGCCTCGCCTATGCCGGAGCTGGCGCCGGTGATCGCGATCAGTGGTTTCCTGTCCAAATCTTCCTCCTCGGCATTCCGTTGTCGTTCTTCTTATAGCAGCGGCCGTTGTGGTTGACTGTCTCACCCCCTCCGGCCCTGCGGGCCACCTCCCCCATCGAGGGGGAGGAGGCCGGCGAGCTTGGCGCCCCTCCCTCCCCTCGATGGGGAGGGTGCCGAGCGAAGCGAGGCGGGTGGGGTGAACGGGCGGCCGGCAAGACATGCCGGCCGCCCATCTTGCCCGTATGTCAGCCCTTGAGCACCGCTGCGACCTGGGTGGCGATGTCGTCCATCGCCTCCTTCGACGAGCCGTAGCCACCGGCGAAATATTTGCCGAGGCCGACCGGAATCGTGTCGCTGGAGAGCTGCGCCCATTCCGGCAGGTCCGGCTCGGAGCCCATGTATTTGGCGATGGTCTCGCGCACCACCGGCAGGTGGCGCGTGGTGCCGGCGCCGACGCGGGCATTGGCCTTGACGCGCGGATCGTCATAGACGCTGGCGCGAGTCGGACCGGTGCCGCCGCCGAGCACGGTGATCAGCGCCTGCGTGTCGGCGCAGGTCGCCCACTGCATGAACAGCCAGGCCGCATCCGGGGCTTTGGAGTATTTCGACACCGCCAGCGACGAGCCGCCCTGATGGCCGACGCCGGGGATTTCCCCGTAGCCGGTCTCCTTGACGGTGCGCAGCGCGATCGGCTGCGGCGGGATGACCGCCTCGCACAGGCCCGACACTTTTGTCTGCGTCGGGTCGTCGAAATAGGGGAAGAACTCACCCCAGGAGAGCATGGATGCCGCCACGCCCTGCGCCACCGCCTGGCCCTGGCCGTCCCAGGTCCAGCCGTCGACGCCCGGAGGCATGATCGCCCGCAGCTTGGTGTAGTAGTCGAGCGCCGCGATGCCCTGCTCGTCATTGCCGGAGAAGGTGCCGTCGCTGCGGAAGATCGAGCCGCCATGGCCCCACAGCATCGAGGTCCATTCGCATTCCAGCGCGTAGTGACCCGACTTCATCTGGCCGGCATAGCCGAAGAGGTTCGGCCCCTTCTTGTCGGTGATCGCCTTGGAGTTGTTGTAGAGTTCCTCGAAGGTGGTCGGCGCCTTCAGGCCGAGTTCCTCATAGACGTCCTTGCGGTAGATCATGATGAAGATCGGGATGTCGTAGGGCACGCCGACCATGCGGCCCTCGTACATTGCGATGCCGTCGACCAGCGCCGGCAGGAAGTCGTCGATGTTGTAGTTCGGCATGGCGAGGTCGGGCTTGGCCGAGATCTGCTCGCGCGGGTCGAACACGTCCTGGCTGAAGCTCGCCGCCCAGCTCTGGTCGATGTAATAGAGGTCGTAGGTACCAAGCGAGGAGGCGACGTCGAGCGTCAGCTTCTGCAGCACCTGCTCCAGCGGCAGCACTTCGATCTCGACCTTGATGCCGGTCGCTTCCTCGAAATACTTCTTGAGCTGCGAGTTGATGGCGTTGGAGGGCGGCGTCGATTCCGTCGCCAGCTTCAGCGTGGTGCCGGCGAACGGCTTGCCGACCTCCTTCAGCCAGGCGATCACCTCGGCCGAAGGCTGTACGGCTTCCTGCGCCTGCGCGCTGGAGACGCCGAAATACGGCCGCGGGCCGAGGCCCATGCCGAGCGCGCCGGCGCCGAGGCCGAGCTTGCCGGAGAGCCGCAGGAAGTCGCGGCGCCCCATCTCGCCACGGACGAGCTTGTCCGTGAGCGAGGACAGATAGAGCTTTCTGTCCTTGTCTTTCATCCTTCTTCTCCTCCATTTTTCGGGCGGCGACCTCGCCTCCCGGTTCTTTCAACTCCGCCGGCGGACGGATGTCCGCCGGATCACTGCTTCAGCGATCCCATGGTGAGGCCGCGCACCAGATGGCGCTGCACCAGCATGATGACGATGAATGCGGGGACGATCGCCGCGGCGCCGAGGGCGGCCATGTTGCCCCAGGCCGTGCCGATCGACGTAACGAAGGTCGACGACACCACCGGCACCGTCTTGATGCTGGTCTGGGTGAGCGTCAGCACGAACAGGAACTCGGTCCACGAGAAGATGAAGCACAGCACCGCGGTGGCGGCGATGCCGCCCTTGGCCATAGGCAGCACGATGCGCCGGAAGATGGTCCAACGCGACGCGCCGTCGAGCAGCGCGCTCTCGTCGATCTCCGCCGGGATGTCGTCGAAGAAGCTCTTCAGCAGCAGCACCGCCAGCGGCAGGTTCATCAGCCCGTGCACCAGGATGATGCCGGTATAGGTGTCGAGCAGGTTGAACTGCTTGAAGATGAAGAACATCGGCACGGCCACCGCCACCGGCGGCATCATGCGCGTCGACAGCACCCAGTTGACGAAGTGGTGGCGGCCGCGGAAATCCATGCGCGACAGCGAATAGGCGGCGAGCGTCGCCACCACGATCGCCAGCACCGTCGACATCGAGGCAATCACGATCGAGTCCCACAGCCGCGGCGCCATGTAGAAATTGCCGCCGCCGGGCGTCACCACGTCCTGGTTGCCGAAGCCGAAGCCGAGCGAGATGCCGAACACCTGCTCGAAATTGCGCACCGTGGGCGGGAACTCGAAGAATTTCGGCGGCCAGGAGAAGATGTCCTTGGCGTCGCGAAAGGCGACCGACGTCCAGAAGTAGATGGGGAAGAAGAACAGCCCGACCACCGCCCACCCGGCGATGGTACGCAGCGTCCGCTGGCCGGCGCTCATATGCATGTCACCACCTCACCTTGAAGACTTTGATGAAGACGTTGGCGAGCACCATGATGATCACCAGGCTCACCAGGCTGAGGGTGGCGCCGTAGCCCCATTTGATGAAGCTGAAGGTCTGCTGCCAGGCATAGAGGCTGAGGCTGTAGGTGGCGGTGCCCGGCCCGCCCGAGGTCATGACGAAGACGTAGTCGAAGACGCGGAACAGGTCGATGCCGCGCAGCAGCACCGCCACCGCGATCACCCGGGACATCATCGGCAGCGTCAGCCGGCGGAACATCTGGAACGACGAGGCGCCGTCTATCATCGCCGCCTCGTAAGGCTCGGCCGGCAGCGAGCGCAGGCCGGCGAGGAAGATCAGGACCATGAACGGCGTCCATTGCCAGATCTCGGCCAAGAGCACGCCGGCGAGCGCCGTGGACGATGTGGCCAGGATGGGTATCGACTTGTCGAGCAGCCCCAGCGAATTGAGGATGTAGGTCAGCGCCCCGAACTGCGGGTCCTCCATCAACAGGAACATCATGCCGGCGATGGCAGGCGGGATCACCAGCGTCAGCGACAGGATGGCGCGCAGCGGCCCGAACCCGGGCAGCTCGGCGTCAAGCAGGAGCGCGATCGCCATGCCCAGCACCAGCTCGAACACCAGCGCGATGGCGAAATAAGCGAAGGTGACACCGAGCGAGCTCCAGAATCGGGTGTCGTTCCAGAGCTGCACCCAGTTGTTGAAGCCGACGAACTGCAGCGCGCGCTTGCGCGGCACGAACTCGTGGAAGGAGAGCCAGATGTTGTAGATCAGTGGATAGATGGTGAAGACCACCAGCAGGCTGACCAGCGGCAGCAGCCAAGGTATCGGCGAATCCGAAATCGAGATGCGCTTGACCTGTGCGACGCTCATCCCATGCTTACTCCTCCACAGCCTTCCAATCCTCTCCTCGGATTGGTCCGGCGTTCCATCGTTCCACGGGCGGCGTACCGCCCTGCTCCACCCGGCGTCTCAGCCCGCCTGCTTCAGCAGCGATGCCGCCATTTGCCTCCTGAAATCCTCCAGCCACGCATTGAGCGCGGCGATCTCCGCGGCCGTCATGCGCAGTCCCGACTTGGTGCGCCGCCAGACGATGTCCTCGGCGCTTGCGGCATATTCATGGTCGATCAGGAAGCGCACCTCGGCCTCGTTGAGCGAGCCGCCGAAGTCGCGGCCGAGATCGGCGGCGCTCTTCGCCTTGCCGAGAATGGCGCGCGCCTCGGTGCCGTAGTGGCGCACCAGCCGCCGCGCCGCGCGCTCGTCGAGAAACGGATAGTCCCGCCGCAAATGGCGGGCGAGCGTTTCGGCCCCGCCCACCGGAAAATCCCCACCGGGCAGCGGTTTCGTCGCCGTCCAGCCGGCATGCGACCTCCACTCGGGGAAGACAGCCGCCAGCCTCTCCAGCGCGTCCTCGGCCAGGCAGCGATAGGTGGTGATCTTGCCGCCGAACACCGACAGCAGCGGCGCCTCGCCGTTGCCGGCATCGAGCGCCAGCACGTAGTCGCGCGTCGTCTTCTGCGCGTTCTTCGCGCCGTCGTCGAACAAAGCGCGCACGCCCGAATAGCTCCAGACGACGTCGTCCGGCGTCAGCGCCTTGCGGAAATAGGAGGACGCGGCATCGCAGAGATAGGCGATCTCCTCGGCCGAAGCCTTCACCGCGCCCGGTTCGCCGGCAAAATCGCGGTCCGTGGTGCCGATGAGGGTGAAATCCTCCTCATAGGGAATGGCGAAGAAGATGCGGCCGTCCGGGTTCTGGAAGATGTAGCAGCGGTCGTGCTCGTAGAGCCGCTTGACCACGATATGCGAGCCCTGCACCAGCCGCAGCGCCCCCGGAGCCTTCACCTGCGCGACCGAGGACAGCACGCGCTCGGCCCATGGGCCGGCGGCGTTGACGACGGCGCGGGCCTGGATGGTGTAGGCCGGCCCGCCGTCGGCATCCTGCAGCGTCAGCCGCCACAGGCCGCGCTCGCGCCTGGCGGCGGTGCAGCGGGTGCGCGTACGGATGTCGGCGCCCTTGGACTCGGCGTCGCGCGCGTTCAGCACCACCAGCCGGTTGTCCTGCACCCAGCAGTCCGAATATTCGAAGCCGAGCGACGACACGTCGTGCAGCGGCGCGCCGAGCGGGTCGCTGGCCAGCCGCAGGGTGCGGGTGGCCGGCAGCAGCTTGCGCCCGCCGAGATGATCGTAGATGAACAGGCCGAGCCGGAGCAGCCAGGCCGGCCGCAGGCCCTTGCGGTGCGGCAGCACGAAGCGCAGCGGCCAGATGATGTGCGGCGCGATCGCCCACAGCCGCTCGCGCTCGGCCAGCGCATGGCGCACCAGCTTGAAATCATAGTGCTCGAGGTAGCGCAGCCCGCCATGGATCAGCTTGGTCGAGGCCGACGACGTTCCAGAGCCGAGGTCGCCCTGCTCGCACAAAAACACGCTCAGCCCGCGCCCCGCCGCATCGCGGGCGATGCCGCATCCGTTGATGCCGCCGCCGATGATGGCAAGGTCGTGGACGGCCCTCATGCGGCACCCGCCTTTACGGCGCGCGCCGACAGCAGCCGGTCGGCCACCTCGACGAAACCGAAGCCGCCCTCGCGTTTGGTGACGTAGGCCGGCTCGGCCTCCAACTCGCCGCGGAATGTCAGCACGTTGGCGACGCCGCAGGCGTTGGGGAAGAAGCCGAACATCGGCGCATCGTTGGGACTGTCGCCGACGAAGACGATGCGGTCGCGATCCCGATCGATGTCGATGTCCAAAATGTCGGCGGCGAAGCGCCGCGACATTGTCAGCTTGTCGTATTGCCCGAACCAGCCGTTGACATGGATGGAGGAGATTTTCGCGACGGCGCCCTCCTCCTCGAAGATCTCGCGGATGCGGATCACGTCGGCCTTGGGCAGCGCCGGCACGTCCTCGCAGAAGTCGATGGCGAGATCCGCCTCGCGGTAGAGCTGGTCGGCCGAGACCGCCGCGCCCGGCACCTCGCGCAAAATGCGCTCGCGCACCGCCTTCAGCCGCTCGCGGTCCCTGGCGCGGGTCTCCGCGTCGATGGCGAAAGAGCGCCGCATCTTCCGCGCCGCCTCGTCGTAGGAGAAATAGAAGGCGCCGTTCTCGCCCACGACGCCGGCGACCGGCCACATGCGAGCGATCATGTCGCACCAGCCGGCCGGCCGGCCGGTGATCGGCGCCACCGCGATGCCGGCCTTGGCCAGCGCTTCCAATGCTTCATAGGCGCAGGCCGGCAGCCGGCCTTCATGGGTCAGCGTGTCGTCGATGTCGGCGAACAGCACCGTGACGCCGGCGGCTGTCTCGATCGGCATGTCGGCGACCGGCCGCATCTGCTCAGGCCTCCGCGGCGACGAAATCCTCGAGGATGCCGGCGTCGGCGGCAAGATCGAGGAAGGAATAGCGGTTGCGCATCTCGCGACAGTGCAGGACCGCCTCGCGGTAGAAATCGACGGGCAGGCCGAGGTCGGCGGCGGTCATCGGCCCTTGGGCGGCGGCGAGCAGCCGGCTCATCTCGTCGACCGGGATGACGAAGGCCTGCAGCTCGCGCCTGAGCTGCGGCCACAGCGCCTCCAGCTTCGCGTTGAAGGCATCCGCGCCCTTCTCGTCAAAGATCTTCGGCTGGATCTCGGCCCAGCATTGCCCGGCGACCTCCGCGCCCATGCGGCGCGCCATGGCGTCGGGGTCGATGCGGGTCGGGCGGATCACCGGCGCCTTGTCGCTCGCAAGCATCCGGCGCTGCAACCGCCCCATGGTGAGCACGCCGACGCCTACCTGCTGGCCGTGCAGCGTGCCGGGGTGCCGGTCGCCGGCGAAGCAGTCGATGTAGTGCGAAATCTGGTGCTCACCCATCGAGCCGTGATGCGACATGCCGGTCATCGACACACCGAGCCCGCACAGGGTGAGCACGCGGTAGAGATAGCCATGCGCGCCGATGTCACCTTTCGGCAGCAGGCCGGCACGGGCGTTCAGCGCCTTCTCGTCCTCGTCCTGAAGCGCGTAGGGCGCGGTGGCATAGAGCGAGCCGAGCAGCCGGTGCGACAGCCACCAGTCGACCTGCGCGACCGAGCGCACGAGGCAATCGGCGAAGCCGGCGGCGGCGAGATGCTTCGGCGCAGCCGCCGAGACGCCGAGATCGACGAAGAAGCCTGCCGGCGCATGCGACGGCAGCGACACCTTCAGCCCGCTCTCCAGCGTGATCGAGGCGGTGGTCGAGGTGTAGCCGTTCATCGACCCAGCGGTGCCGAACACGCAATAGCGGCGGCCCTGCCTGCCGGTGACGAACTTGCAGAGGTCGTTGATGGTGCCCGACCCGACGGCGACGACGGCCTCGCTGCCGGCAAGCTTGCCGGTGAGCAGCTCGATGCTGGCCATGTCGGCATGCGGGTGGTCAAGGATGACGATGTCGACCGGACCGAGCCTCGCCAGCGCCCTGGCGACCCGCGAGCCCATCGCGTCCCAGGTGTCGGCATCGGCGACGACGGTGAATTTCTCGCCGAGCTTCAGGCTGGCGACAAGGTCGGCCTCCGCGCCTTCGAGGCTCTCCTCGATGACGATGCTGTCATAGGGCACCCGCTCCGCCTTGCCCGTGTCCGGGCTGATCCAGCGGCCGGCGAGCACGTCGTCGATCAGCGCCGTCCAACCGCCATCCGGAGCATCGCTCCCCGCAGTGTGCTTCCGTGCCGTTTCCATGCCCTCGATCAGTCTTTTTCAGTGATGATGAACAAGTGACAGCAGGCGATGGCAGATGTCAAGACACAAGCCAGCGATCGTTGACAAATGTCGCCGACGTGATCAGATAGGCTATGGCGAACGTCAATGCGGCAGCGAAAGGTGGTGGGACTCCGGAGGCGAGGCTGCCGACGGAATTCGACGACGCGGTCATGTGGGCAACATGGCTCTATTATGCCGACCAGTTGACGCAGAGCGAGATCGCCAAGCAGCTCAACGTATCGCGCGCCACCATCGTCAACCTGCTGCAGGAGGCGCGCGAGCGCGAGATCGTCTCCGTCCGGATCAGCCCGCAGGCCTTCGGCCGCACGGCGGTCGCCCGCGCACTCATGGAGAAATTCGGCCTGGACGGCGCCTTCGTCATCCCGAGCGGCGACGAGCAGAACCTGGTCGACCGGCTGGGTGACGCAGGCGCGCGGGTGCTGGCCGAGCAGATCGAGGACGGCGACACGATCGGTGTGGCCTGGGGCCGCACCGTGCTCGCGGTGGCCAACCAGATATCGCTGCCGCGGCCTGTCCGGAACGTGACGGTCGTGCAGGTGTCGGGCAGCTCGACCGGTGAGCCGGAGTTCTCGGCCGAGCTGTGCACGTCGCTGCTGTCGAACCGCATCCATGCGCGCTGCGTCAACCTGCTGGCGCCGGCGGTGCTGTCGACGCGCGAGCTGAAGGCGATGCTGCTGGCCGAGCCGGTGCTGAAGAAGCAGTTCGAGCTCATCCATTCGACCGACCGCATCCTGTTCGGCGTCGGCGACATCGGCCCGCGCAGTACGGTGCGCGTCTCCGGCATCGCCTCGAAGGCCGAGATCGACGCCTATGTCGAGCAGGGCGCCGTCGCCGTGATCATCGGCCGCTTCATCGACGTGCACGGCATGCCGATCGGCGGCGACCATGACGACCGCATGGTCGGCATCACGCTCGACGAGCTGAGGCAGGTGAAGAGCCGCATCTGCATGGCCGGCGGCCAGACCAAGATCGCCGCCATCACCGCCACGCTGGAAGCCGGCTACGCCACCCATTTCGTGACCGACATGGCAACCGGCGAGGCATTGCTGGCCGGCTGAGGAAGGATCCGGGCCCGCGCTGTCAAAGGGAGGCGTCGCGGTTCCGGCCGGCCCCCTGCCGGCGCGAGGAAGACGCTGCGAGGAGGAGAACTGCATGCAGCCGCATGAACGCTATGTCGTGGGCATCGATTCATCCACCCAATCGGTCAAGGCGATCGCCTGGACGGCCGACGGCACGCCGCGCGCCGAAGGCCGCGCGCCGCATGCGATCAGCACGCCGGGCGCGTTGCTCGCCGAGCAGAATGCGGAGGACTGGTGGACCGCCGCGGCCACCGCGCTCGCCGCCGTCACCGGCCAGGTCGATCCGGCGGCGATAGACGGCATCGCCATCGCCAACCAGCGCGAGACCATGGCGCTGCTCGACGCCGACCGGCGGCCGCTCGCCCCGGCGACGCTGTGGCTCGACCGGCGGGCGCGCGAAATGGTTGCGGTGCTGGCAGAGGAGCTCGGCGGCGAGCGGCTGCATGCCATCTCCGGCAAGCCCGTGGACGTCATCCCCTGCGTCTACCGGCTGCGCTACCTGCGCGAGCACCAGCCGGAGCTGCTCGACCGCGCCGCGCAGATCCTCAGCGTGCATGATTTCCTCGTCCAGAAGCTGACCGGCGAGGCGGCGGCGAGCTGGACCAGCGCCGACCCGTTCGGCATCTTCGACATCGAGGAAAAGCAATGGTCGCGGACAATCCTCGACCATCTCGGCATACCGCTGTCGAAGCTGCCGCCGCTCTACCGGCCCGGCGCGCCGATCGGCCACGTCACGCCGGCGGCCGCGGCGGCGACCGGACTTCGGCCGGGCACGCCGGTATTCGCCGGCGGCGGCGACGGGCACTCGGCCGGCCTCGCCGTCGGCGCCACCAGCCCGGGCGTGGTCTATCTCAATCTCGGCACGGCGGTGGTCGGCGGCCTGTGGTCGCCGACGCCGGAGCTCAGCCGCTACTGGCGCACGCTGGTCTCGCCGACCGGCGACGGCTACCTGCTCGAAAGCTGCCAGCGCGGCGGCGCCTATTTCGTCAACTGGCTGCTCGACACCTTCGCGGGCGGCCACGAGGACAAGACGGTGTTCGAGCGGCTGGAGGCGCAGGCGCTGAAACTGCCGGTCGGCTCGGGCGGGGTGATGGTGTGCTCCTACCTGATGGGCTGCATGGACCCGCACTGGGACGAGAACGCGCGTGCCACCTTCACCGGCATGGGACCGGAGACGGGCATGGGCCACCTCTACCGCGCCTCGCTGGAGGCGATCACGCTGGAGTTCGCCCGGGCGCTCGAGCAGATGCGCCGCCAGCATGCCAGGGTCGAGCGCGTGCTGGTCATCGGCGGCGGCGCCGGCAGCCCGCTGTGGCTGCGCATGGTCGCCGACTCGACCGGGCTGCCGGTGATCCGCAGCCTGTCGAACGAGGCGTCGGCGCTCGGCGCCGGCATGTGCGCGGCGGTCGGTGCCGGCTGGCACGCCGGCTTCGCCGCCGCCACCCGTGCGATGACGCGCATCGCCGAGCAGGTCGACCCGTCGCCGGCGGCCTTCGCCGACTGGCAGGCGCTGTCGGCAAGGCAGGCCAGGGTCTACGAGGGCATGAAGCTGGCCGGCTCCGCCTGACAAGGCGTGCCGAGCTTGCAACGAACGGTTCGCTTCTCAGCGCCAGCAGGCGAATTGAAAGCGAGGAGCGGATGGGTCGTCCGCAACATCGTCGGCGTTTCCGCCCTCACACCGCCCGGAGATAGTCGACCCAGCGCGGATCCTGCATGATCGAGCGCGCCCGCATGTGCTTCCAGGCGCCGTATTTGTAGAAGTCGAAGTCGAGCGCCGAGACCGCGTTCTGCACCATCGCCCAGGTCGACCATTTCACGTCGGCCAGCGCCTTGTGCACGATCAGCCTGGCCTTCATCCGCGGCTCGGCCCGGCCGAAATAGGTCTCCAGCACCTCGTTCTCGATTGCGTCGGAGAAAAACATCTCGCCGCACCAGATGCCGAGTTCGTAGCAGCGGTCGTTGTTGGAGGCGTATTCGTAGTCGATCAGCATGATCGAGCCGTCCTCGGCGATGAGGAAGTTGCCCGGCATAGGATCGTTGAAGCAGGGCACGAGGTCGATGCCGGAAGCTTCGAGCGCCGAGCGCGCCAGCCGGTACTGCTTGTAGAGCCAGGCGAAGTCGGCGGGGAAGGCGCCGTTCAGAGTGCGCACCTGCTCGACATGCTCCTCGATCATGTCGAAGACGGTCTTGGTCAGGCCGAGCAGGCCGGAATCGTTGAAGGTGCGGTAGAGGCCGAGCACCCTGGCGCGCACCTCCGGCGACTGGAAGTCGCTGTTGGTGCAGGGGCGGCGGCCCTCGATGAAGTCGGCGATCTCGACGCCCTGATGATCGAGATAATCGTAGGTGCGCGGGCCGATCTTCAGCGCCTCGGCGCGGCGGCTCGCTTCCGACGCGGCGGCGCGGTCGATGAACATCTCGGTGCCGCGGCCGGGCACCTTGACGAAATAGCTGCCCGGCTCGCCATCGATGCGCACCTTCCAGTTGGAATTGCTGATGCCGCCATGGACGGGGCCATAGCGGAGCTCCCTGCCCTGCCACGGCGAAACGGCCGCCAGCACGACCTCGATCTCGCGCTCGGCTTCGCTCGCGGCCTCGCCGATCCTCTTGTCAGCCATGATGCCCTCACAGGTTCCGCAGCTTTTCCTCGAAGCCGGGATGGCGCAGCGCCATCCGGCATCTCAGCAGGCGCCAGTTCGCGTATTTCAGGAACTCGATGCCGTCGCGCTTCGACGTCGCGTTCATCAGCAGGCCCCACACGCCCCACATCAGGTCGTCGGCGATCGCGTAGAGCCGGCAGCGGGCGAGCGAGGCCGGGCGGACGCTGCCTTCGGCCATCTCCAGCGCCGGCAGCATCTCGCTCTCGAACGGAAAAGCCTCATTGAGCAGGATGCCGAGCTCGTAGACGGGATCGACGTTGCGCGCCTCGTCGAAATCGACGAGCTGGATCGCGCCCTCCGGCCCGATCATGACGTTGGAGGCGAGCCCGTCGGCATGGGCGGGCCTGGCATCCCAGCCGGCGGCGAGGATCGCCTTCTCGATGTCGCCGACCGCGTCCAGCATCCACCAGAAGTCGTCCGGCGTTTCCACGCCCGCCGCCCGGCGGGCATCCTCGAACGCGCGCAGCCGGTCGAACACCGTCCAGGAGCCGGCCAAGGCCGCGCCGTTGCGGAGGGTCGCCTTCAGCGCCAAGACCTTTTCCAGAATTTCGGGCTTGCGCAGATCGTCCATGCCGGCGGTGGCCCAGCCGTCGAGCAACTCGACGACGATAGCCTGGCGGCGGGCGTCGACATGCACCACCTTCGGCGTGCAGCCGAGCGTGGCGGCGGCGCGATTCGCGGCGAAAGAGGCGGAGACGTCGAAGAAGCGAGCCTGCTCGGGCTCGATCACCTTCAGCAGATGCGACGGCGCGTCGCCGTCGAGCGAGATCAGCCAGCGCCGGCTGTCGACGCCGCGGTGGCCCGGCGACGCCACGCCCGGCGCGGCCGGCTGGGCGCTGACGGTCCTGCCCCGCCACGCCTCGACGCCGGCCAGGATCGAGATGACGGTGTCGTCGGAAGCTGCGATGGTCATGACGCCGTCCGGTTCACGATTTCAACAGCTTGCCGTCCTGGCAGAAGCGCCAGAGCATGCCGGCCAGGATCTCGACGCCGAGGAGGCGGTCTTCCGGCGTGGTGAATTCGCTGGGATGATGGATGACGCCGCCGACGCTGGGGACGAGGATGACCAGCGAGCGCGTCACCGCCGCCATGGCGATCGCGTCGTGGCCGCCGATCGATGAGAGCCGCATCGTCTCGTGGCCGAGCGCGGCCGCCGTCTCCTCGGCAAGCGCGTAGAGCCGGCTGTCGAGCGGGCCCGCCTTGCGGCGGTCGATTGAGCGCACCTCGTAGCCAACCTTGGCACGTGCCGCGCATTCGATCATGCGGGTCTTCAGCTTCTCTTCCGCCGTTTCGAGGATCTCCGGGTCGTCCGAGCGCAGCTCGATGAACAGCACCGCCTCGGCCGGAACGACGTTCGGCGAGTTGGGATGGACCTCCAGGCGGCCGACCGAGGTGTGCAAATTGGCGCCGCCCTCGTCGGCGATCGCCCGCAACTCGCCGATGAGATAGCCGGCCGCCAGCAGCGCGTCGCGGCGCTCGACCATCGGCGTCGGACCTGTATGGGCCTGGCGGCCGAGGAAGGCGAGCCGGTATTTTGTGGCGCCCCAGAACCGGTCGATGGCGCCGAAGCGCTGGCCGGACTTTTCGAGGAAGGGCGCCCCCTCGATGTGCAGTTCGATCAGCGCGTCGGGGACGACGCACTCAGACTTGCCTGCGTAGCCAATCCGGCTCAGCGCCTCGCCGACCGAGATGCCGTCGCCGTCCTTGCGGGCGAGCGCGAATTCCAGCGTGTGCTCGCCGGTGTTGAAGCCGCTGCCGAGCAGGCTCGGCTGGAAGCGCGCGCCCTCCTCGTTCGTCCAGTTGACGACGGCGAAATTCGCCTGCGGCCTGACGCCGGTTTCCGCCACCTTCTTCTGGATCGCCTCGATGGCGCTGCAGGCGGCGACCACGCCATAGGCGCCGTCGAAACGGCCGCCATTGGGTTGGCTGTCGAGATGCGAGCCGGTCATGATCAGGGGCGCGTCATCGCCGGCCCAGTCGAGAAACCCGTACATGTTGCCGATCGGGTCGATCTCGACGCGCAGGCCGATCCGTTTCATCCAGGCGGCCAGCCAGTCGCGCGCCTGCCGGTCCTCCTCCGACAGCGTCAGCCGGTGCATGGCGCCGTCCGGACCGCCGCCGAAGGCCGAGACCTCCTCCATCATCCGGTGATGCGCCTCGGCGTCGACGTCGGGGAGAGACGAGGCTTTGCTTTCAACCTTGAGCATAATGGACCTTCACTTGAGCCTGATCGAGTTTCTGGGCGAAGTCCGCCCTGAGCGGAGCGTCGGTGATCAGGATGTCGACGTCCTTGAGATCGTAGGTGCAGATGGAGCCCTGCCGGCCAAACTTGCTGCTGTCGGCCAGCATGACGCATTGCCTGGAATGCCTGCGCAGCAGGCGCCGCAGCAGCGCCTCGTCCTGGCCGAGGTCCATGAAGCCGAGCCTGTAGTCGACGGCGACGATGCCGACGAAGGCGATGTCGAAGAAATGCTGGGAGACGATCGCCAGCGGGTCGGCGCCCATGAATGCCCGGTAGCTCGACGAGAGCTGGCCTCCGACCGCCACGACGTTGGGCGCGTCGAAGCCGCACAGGAGTTCGATGATGTCGAGCGAGTTCGTATAGACGGTGACCCGCGGCCAGTCCTTCAGGTGCTTGGCGAAGGCCAATGTGGTCGTGCCGGCATCGACGAAGATCTTGATGTCGTCGCGCAGCAGCCTGGCTGCCTCGGCGCCGATGCGGGCCTTCTCGCGGGCGTTGACGCGCATGCGCTCCGCGATCGGCTCGTCGCCGTCGCGCTGCGGCTTGACGCCGCCGCCATAGACGCAGCGCAGGTGCCCTTCCATCTCGAGCTGCTTCAGGTCGCGCCGGATGGTCTCGCGGCTGACGTGGAAATGGCTCGCGAGATCCTGCACGGAGACCCGGCCGAGCCGATTGAGGTCGGCCAAGATGTGTTCGAAGCGTGCTTCGGGCTCTTTCATGTCCGTACCTGCTCGGCGGGGCTACTGTTGCGAGCAGTCGACCATGCAAAGCGATGCCGCGCCACCGCGGCGGACTGGAGTGCCGGTCTTTTCCGGTGCATTTTCCATCGTCATTCCTCCCATGCACGTCATGCCGCGATGCTTGCCGGTCCGCCTTCGAGCAGGAAGCAGGCCGCCATGCCCGCCTTGCCGTCGACGCTGAGGCTCGGGCTCTCGACCCGGCACCGGTCGAAGGCCTTGGGGCAGCGGCTGGCGAAGCTGCAGCCCGGCGGCAGGTCGATCGGGCTCGGCGGCTCGCCTTCGAGCAGGCACTCCTCCGGGCGGTAGCGCCGCTCCTCCAGCGTCGGGATCGCGCTGAGCAGCGCCTTTGTGTAGGGATGGCCGGGATCGAAGAACAGCTTGCCGTTCTCGGCGATCTCCACCACCTCGCCGAGATACATGACCGCCACCCGGTTGCAGACGCGGCGCACCATGGCCATGTCGTGCGAAATGAAGATGTAGGTCAGGCCGTGCCTGGCCTGCAGGTCGGAAAACAGCTTCAGCAGCTTGAACTGCTCGGTCTGGTCGAGCGCCGACAGCGTCTCGTCCATGATCAGCACCTTCGGCTCCAGCACCATGGCGCGGGCGACGTTGACGCGCTGGCGCTGGCCGGCGCTCAGGCCCAGCGGCAGTTCCTCGTAGAGCGCGGCCGGCAGGCCGACCTCGCTCATCACCGCAAGCACGCGCTCGCGCCGCTGGGCGGCACCACGCACGCCGTGCACCTTGAGCGGCCCCTCGATGATCGCCCCGATCGCGGTGCGCGGCGGCAGCGAGTTGAACGGGTCCTGCAGAACCAGCTGGAAGTCGCGGCGGAATTTCAGCAGCGCCTTGCCGGACAGTCTTGCGATGTCTTCGCCGTCGCAGACGACGCGGCCGGTGTCGGGCGATTCCAGCCGGCTGAGCAGCCGCATCAGCGTGGACTTGCCGCAGCCGGATTCGCCGACGATGCCGAAATTCTCGCCGGGATAGACGTCGAAGGTGACGTTGCGCACCGCCCGCACGTCGCTGAAGCTGGCGAAGGTGCCGCGCTTGCGCACCCGGTAGGTGCGGGTCGCGTCCTCGATGCGGATCAGCGGCCTGCCCGTGCGCGCCGGGCTCTCCACCACTGGCGCGGAATCCGTCCAGATCTGCGGGATCTCGGAGATGAGCTGAACCGTATAGGGATGCTCGGGTCTCTCCACCAGCTTGCGCGGCGTCTGCCGCTCGACGATCCGCCCCTCGGCCAGCACCAGCACCTGGTCGGCGGCCTCGCTGACCGTCGGCAGCGACGAGGAGACGAAGACGACCGCCGTATCGAAGCGCTCGGTCAGCTCGCGCATCAGCCGCATCACCTGCGCGGCCACGGTGACGTCGAGCGGCTGGGTGACGTTGTCGGCCACCAGGAAGGCCGGGTTGGTGGCGAGCGCGTCGACGATCAGGGCCCGCTGCATCATGCCGCCGCTGAACTGCGAGGGATATTCGTGGAAGCGGGCGCCCGGCGACGGGATGCGTACGGCGCCAAGCAGGTCGACGACGCGCCTGCGTGCTTCGGTTGTGTCGATGCCGGGGACGAGGGCGCGGATCTTCTCGACGATCTGGCTGCCGACCGGCAGGGTCGGGTCGAGCGCCCCCATCGGGTTGGCGCCGACATAGGCGATCTCCTTGCGCAGCGGCCGCAGCCGGTTCGGCGGCAGGTCGAGGATGTTCTGCGACTTGTAGGTGACCGAGCCCGACGAGATCGCCAGCGGCGGGTCTATCCAGTTGACCAGGGCCCGCGACAGCACCGTCTTGCCGGAGCCGCTGGCGCCGATGATGCCGACGATCTGGCGCGGCTGAAGGTCGAAGCCGATGTCGGAGACGATGCGGCGCGCGCGGCCTTCGCTGCGCAGCTCGACCGACAGGTCGCGGACGGAGAGGACCGGCTGGCTCGCCATCACGCGCCTCCGTGGATGCGATTGCGGGCCCGTTCGAGCGACGCTCCCATCAGGTTGATGCTGGTCAGCGTCAGGCACAGGAAGACGCCCGGCATGGTGGCGATCCACCAGGCGTTGAGCAGGTATTTGCGCCCGTCGGCGATGATGTTGCCGAAGGTCGGCGTGGGCGGCTGGACGCCGAGGCCGATGAAGCCGAGCACCGATTCGAAGATCATCATGCGGGCGACGTCGAGCACCGAGATGAAGATGATCGGCGGCAGCACCAGCGGCGCCAGCAGCAGCGCCATGATGCGGAAGTCGGAGGCGCCGCTGACCTGCGCGGCGCGCACATATTCCTGCTTGCGCTCGGTCATGACGACGCTGCGGGTGACGCGCGCATAGACCGGCCAGCTCGACAGGCCGAGCACCAGGATGATCGCCGGGATCGTCGGCCGTGACACGCCGAGCACGGTGATGGCGAGGATGATCATCGGGATCGAAAGCTGGGCGTCGGTGATGCGCATCAGCACGAGGTCGATCTTGCCGCCGTAATAGCCGGCGATCGTGCCGAGCGAGCAGCCGACGATGAGCATGAGCACGACCGTGGAGCAGCCGATGAGCAGCGAGTAGCGCAGGCCGACCAGGCTGCGCACCAGCATGTCGCGGCCGATCTGGTCGGTGCCGAGGGGTGCGGCCCAGTTCCAGACGTCGCCGAGGAACCAGGGCGCCTGGAGACGCCCGGCGACGTTCATCTTGGTCGGGTTGATGCCGCTCAGCCACGGATAGAGCAATGCCGCCAGCACCAGGACGGCGAAGATGACGAGGCCGATGCGGAACTCGTAGGAGGCGAAGGCGGCCCGCCAGATGCGGCGGGAGACGGAGATCCCCTTGCGCTCGTCGGCAGGGATGGGAACGGCGATGGACATGTCGGTTTCTGCCACGCTCATCAGTATTCGAGCCTCGGATCGATCAGGGTGGCGATCAGGTCGACCGCGATGTTGATCAGCACGAAGATCGCGCTGGTGACGATGGCGATACCCTGGATCAGCGGGAAGTCGCGCTGCAGGACGGCATTGACGGTGAGCAGGCCGAGGCCGGGATAGTCGAAGATGAACTCGACGATGAGCACGCCGCCGAGCAGGCCGCTGATCTGGATGCCGAGCAGATTGAGCAGCGGCACCGAGGCGTTGCGCAAGGCGTGCGCGTAGACGATGCGCCGGTGGCCGAGGCCGCGCACCCGCCCGACTGAGATGAACGGGCTCTGCATCACCGCGGCCAGCGACGCCGTGAGGTTGCGGATGAGGATGGGCGCCAGCTCGACCGCCAGAACGATGGCCGGCAGGATGGTGTAGGCGAAACCCTTGTAGCCGATCGCCGGCAGCCAGCCGAGCTTCACCGAGAACAGCAGCGCCAGCACGATGCCCAGCCAGAAGTTCGGCAGCGAAATGAAGATCGAGGATATGTAGAACGCCACCCTGTCCGGCCATCGGTTCGGCGCCAGGCCGCCGGGAACGCCGACGAGGAAGGAGAAGACCAGCGCGAAGAAGATGGCGAGCGCGGCGAGCTGCAGCGTCATCGGCAGCGTGTCGGCGATCAGCGTCAGCACCTCGGCGCGGTCGCCGCGCGAGGAATCGCCGAAGCCGGAGCCGCCGGTCGAGGCGCCGCTGGCCGGCCGCACGAAGGACTGGCCGAGATCGCCCTGGATCACGCCGCCCATGTAGCGGCCGAACTGCACCAGGATCGGATCGCGCAGGCCCATCTCGGTGGCGATCTGCTCGATCAGCGCCTCCGGCGCCATGCCGCCCGCCATCAGCCGCACCGGATCGCCCGGCACGACGCGCAGCAGCGTGAAGATCAGCAGCGTGACCAGGAAGATGATCAGCGCGCCTTGCAGCAGGCGCCGGACGAGAAAGCTGAGGATGAACAAATCGGGCTCCTGGCGCGCTTGCGACGGGGCGGGCGGCGCCCCGCGTCTCATTCGCTTGCAGGCTTCTCCGGCCGGCGTTCGGTCCCGGCCGGATGAAGCTGCCGCGCCGGATCAGCGTCCCGGCGCGGCAGGCAGGTCAGGCGAAGGCGCCCTTGGAGGCGTCCATCGAGCCGTCCGGATAGATGAACAGGCCGCTCAGCGACTTGTCCATGGCGTGGATCATCACCGAGGTGAACAGCGACAGCGCCGGCACCTTGTCGGCGAGCAGCGGCATGGTCTCGCTCTGCAGGATGGCCTTGCGCTCCTCCAGCGACGGCGCGCTGCGCTCCTTGTCGAGGCTGGCGTCGATCTCCGCATCGACGATGCCGGTGATGCGCTTCGACGAGGAGTGGAAATGCGTGCGCAGGACGAGGTCCGGCTCCGGCGAACCGGTCGACCAGCCGCAATCCACCATGTGGCCGGGGCCGCCGCCGGGACGGTCGTAGAGGCGCTCGTTCCACGCAGCGATCTCGAGCACCGAGAGCGTCACCGGGAAACCCTGCTCCTGCAGCATTGCGGTGATGACCTCGCCATACTCCTTGGTCTTCGGGTAGAAGCCGACCGAGGTGATGTATTCCAGCGGCGGCAGGCCCTCGCCGCCCGGGAAGCCGGCCTCCGCCAGCAGCGCCTGGCACTTCTCGGGATCGTAGCCCGGATAGTTCGGCAGATCGATGTAGCCGAACTTCACCGGCGAGACGTAGTTCGCCGACTTGTGGCCGGCCTCACCCAGCACCGCCAGGATCTGCTCGCGGTCGATGGCATGGCAGGCCGCCTTGCGCACCAGCGGATTGTCGAAGGGCGGCTTGGAGCAGCGGAACCACAGATACTTGTTCTCGACCGACACCACGCTGCTGATGGCGACCTTGTCGTTGCCCTGCAGGGTGGCGACCTGCTCCGGCTCAAGGCGCTCGACGATGGAGGCCTGGCCGTTCATCAGCGACAGCATCCGCGTTGTGGAATCGCCGACGAAGTTGAAGCTGATGGCCGGAATCTTCGGCGCGCCGAGGAAATAGTCCGGGTTGGCGGCAAGCACGGTGTCGTTGCCGCGCTGCTCGACGAACTTGAACGGGCCGGTGCCGTTAAGGCGCTGCGACAGCGGGCCCTGCGGCCCGGCGGCGATGTCGGTCGCCGACATCATCGGCAGATAGGCGGCGAGGAACATGAAGAGGTGGGCGGGATAGCCGCCCTTCGAGGTGTCGACGATCACCGTGTAGTCGTCAGGCGTGGTGATGGTCAGCGTCTCGGTCGGGCCGGGATACCACTGGGCGGGACGGTCCGGGCGCGAGCCGTATTCGAACGTCGCCTTGACGTCCTCGGCCTTGAACTCCTTGCCGTCGTGGAATTTCACGCCCTGGCGCAGCTTGATCTCGAGCTTGGTGGGGTCGAGCAAGGTCAGGCTGGTGGCGAGCTCGTAGACGACCTCGTCGGGCTTGTCGACCCGCATCGGCGTGCGGGTGAGGAAGCCCATGATGAAGCCTTCGATGTTCTTCTGCGACAGCGTGGTGTGCGCCGACGGATCCCAGTTGCCGGTGATGTTCTCGGCCGACAGGAAGACCAGCGTCTTGCCTTCCTGGGCGGCGGCCGGCGAAAGGAAGAATTCCGGGTTGATCGTGAAGAGTCCGGCGCCGGCACCCAAGGCCGCCGCTCCCTTCAAGAAACCGCGTCGTGTTGCGTCGTTCATTGTGTTCCCCATGTTCCCAAAGCGGCCGTATGTGGCTTCTGCGCGCCGCACGATAAATCCGTCACGAAAGTTGACAATCCCAAATGTGACGTTGGGATAGGTCTTCTCGCCTGGAGTGGCCTTCAGAGCAGGTTGGATTGCCTGCTATTTGGGCGTTCGCCGTGGGCGGACTTTTGCGAAAAAGGGGCGAGAAGCTTGCTAGATCAAGGCAATTTCTGGATGAATCCGCCGCAATTTTGAGCATGCGAAGTCCCGATCACATTTCCGTGATCCAGCTCCGACGAGGACCGGAGAATTGTCGGGAGTTTTGCGTGGAAACTTCTCCAAATCCCACAAAACCACATTTTGGAGCCTAGAGGACAGCTTGCGACCGATGGAACGGTGTGGCAGCGCGGCTTCCTCGCCACACTGCTCTTCGGCCTTGGCCATTGCCGCGGAGGGAGAAGTCGGGAAGCGGGGCGCTGGGCCGAGCCCTCTCAAAATTAAACATGGCGCCGCCTTCGCGCCTCGCCGGCGACTTTGTGTTGCGTGCAAATCAAATGGCGCAGCGCGTCATTTCAAATGGCACCGAGAATGCCCTTTGAACCTTTATTCTGGCGATCGCCTAGCTATCTTGCTCCCCGTGGCCTACTGTCGTTTCGTCGGCAGATATTTCAAGGGCGCTGCCAATTGAGGGCGGGTAACGTGCCCTGGCCCCGACAAGAAAGGAGGTCTTCATGACCTCCGCAGACATCTCTTCCGAAAAAATGACGATGATCTCCCACCTCGTGCGGGCTGTGAGCCTGCACGGACCGGACCCAGGCGCCGCGGCCAAAACGCAGGCGGCGCAAACAGCCGCGCAGCGCACTGTCGCCGGGCGGATGTCCGAGTCGGATTTGCGCGCCGTCATCTATGATTCTCTGTTCCTGCCGCGCGACCGCTGACAGAGGGTGGGCGAGAGCGGAAAGGAGGATTCCGCTCTCGCCCTGTCTCTGCGCCCTTGTGCTACGTCCGCCGTCTTGCGCTCTGACCTTTGGGGAGGCCAGTCGCCAAGCACCCCTCATCGTGAGCAGGGACCGTGGCTAGCGCCGCCAGGCCTGCGAGCGCGCCAGCAGCAGGCGCGACAAAAGCGCGTGGACGAGGCGGGCGACGACGTTGGTGTAGAAGATCATCATGCCCATCGCCGCCGCCGGCGCGATATCGCCGGCATCGTCCATGTTGAGCACGGCGACCGAGGCGAGCTGCGTCTGCGTGGAATAGAGGAACACCACCGCCGACACCGTCGTCATCGCGTTGACGAACAGGTAGATCGAGATGTCGAGGACGGCCGGCAGGCAGACCGGCACGGTCACCTTGAAGAACAGCCGGTGGAAGGGCTGCTTCAGCGACTCGGCCACCGGCTCGAACTCGGCATCCATCTGCTTGAGCGCCGTCAGCGCGGTGAGGTGCGAGACGGTGTAGAAGTGCGTCACCGTGCAGACCACCAGGATGGCCATGGTGCCGTAGATCGGGTTGAGCGGATTGGCCGGATTGTTGAAGAAGAAGATGTAGGCGAGCCCCAGTACCATGCCGGGCACCGCCATCGGCAGCATGGCGAGGAAATGGAACGCCGCGCGGCCTGTGGCGAAGCCTTTGGTCTTCTCGACCATGTAGGCGCCGGTGAAGACGACCACCGTGCCGACCACCGCCGTCAGCAACGCCATCTCGATGGAGTTCCAGTAGGCGGCCCAGCCGCCGCCATCCATCAGGTCGAAGGCGTAGTTCTTGAGGCCGAGGCTCATGTCGTAGGGCCACAGCTTCACCAGCGCGGCCAGCTGGCAGATGCCGATGATGCCGACGAGGAACACCGCCACGAATGCGCACCAGGCGAGGCACAGCATGTCGAAGCGCCGGTTCGGCTTCGGGCGATAAGGCACGGCGCGCGCCGACAGCAGCGCCACCTGCCGCCGCTGGACGATGCGGTCGACGGCGAAGGCTAGCACGGCGGGGATGAGCAGGATGACCGAGACGACCGCGCCCATCTCGAAATTCTGCTGGCCGATCACCTGCTTGTAGATGTCGACGGCGAGCATGTTGTACTGGCCGCCGATCACCTTGGGCAGGCCGAAATCGGTGATGACCAGCGTGAACACGACGAACGCGGCCGAGACGATGCCGAAGCGCGCGCCGGGCACCGTCACCGTCCAGAAGGTGCGCCAGCGGCTCGCCCGCAGCGAGGCGGCGGCCTCGTAGTGGCGGGCATCGGCCACCGACAGCGCCGTCGAGATGATCAGGAAGGCGTGCGGCAGGGTGAAGAACACCGAGCCGATGACGATGCCGATCGGGCCGTAGATCGAATAGCCCATCATCAGGCCCTTCAGCAGGCCCTGATTGCCGAACAGATAGACCAGCGCGATGCCCGGCAGCAGCGACGGCACCAGGATCGGGATCGCCGTCACCAGCCGGAAGAAACCCTTGAACGGCATGGTGCTGCGGTTGAGCGCATAGGCGAGCCCGAAGGCGACGGCGATGGTGATGGCGGTGCTGATCGTTGCCATCAGCGCCGAGTTGCGGATCGAATTGGACAGCGCCGGCGTCGAGAAATAGCTGACGAAGTTGTCGAGCCCATAGGACTGCACGGGGCGCAGCATCACCCGCCGGAACGTGTTGGAATCGAACTCCTGCCATGCCGTGCCGCCACCGGGCGTGCTGCCGGCCAGCCAGCGGGCGCCCTCTTCCGTGCCGCGCAGGCGGTATCTGACCGGGCTGCGGAAGGAAAAATCCTCGACGAACTTCGTTGCCGCCAGCCGGCTGTCGGAGCCGGCGCGCAGGTCGTCCGCCGTCACGGTGGAAAGCCTGGCGTTCAGCGCTTCGGCGCTCGCCGGCTCGCTCCACACCGTGCCGGTCGCGTCGCTGACCTGCAGCTCGAACTGCTTGAGGTCGAAGCGGTAGGTCGAAAGCGACTTCGACAGCATGACGTAGAGGGGCGCGGCCAGCGACAGGACGAGGTAGAGCGAGATCGCCACCATCAGGCCCCGCTTGACCAGATCGTCGCGCGCGATGGACTGGCGCGGCGCCCGGCCCGCGGGAAGCGCAAGCGCTGCGACGCTCATTTCACGTTTTCCCCGGGAAGACGAGGACACGCTCGCGCGGCAGTTCCACCTGCATGGCGCCGCCGGTCTCGATGCCCAGCCGGCGCACGGCGTTGATCGAGAAGTCGGCAACCAGGATACGGCTGCCGAAGCGGGGCGAGGAGAGGCGGCAGCGCCAGAAGGCGCCCAGAAACTCCATCTCCTCCACGGTCGCGTCGACGAGGTTTTCCGGCGTGCCGGCGCCCTCCGCAGTACCCGACCCGTGCGCGGCGGAGCCGTGCGGGATGACGTCGACCGGACGGATCACGGCGATGGCATCGCTGCCCTCGGGCAAATCGTGCGGCGCGCACAGGAACTGGGTCGCCTCGAGCGCCAGCCTTCCCTGCCCGGCGATCCTCGTCGGGAACTGGTTGGTCTCGCCGATGAAGTCGGCCACGAACAGCGTTTCGGGATGGCGGTAGATCTCGGTCGGCGTGCCGACCTGCTCGATGACGCCGTGGTTCATCACCACGATGCGGTCGGCCATCGACAGCGCCTCCTCCTGGTCGTGCGTCACCATGATGGTGGTCACGCCGAGCTTGCGCTGCAGTTCCTTGATCTCGTGGCGCAGGTGCACGCGCACCTTGGCGTCGAGCGCCGACAGCGGCTCGTCGAGCAGCAGCAGGCCGGGCGAGATCGCCATGGCGCGGGCGAGCGCGATGCGCTGCTGCTGCCCGCCGGAGAGCTGCGCCGGATATTTTTTCGCCTGTCCCGACAAGCCGACCAAGGCGAGCAGTTCGCCGACGCGCCGGTCGATCTCGGCACGCGGGCGCCGGCTGTTCTCGAGCCCGAAGGCGACGTTCCTCTCGATCGTCAGGTTGGGAAACAGCGCGTAGGACTGGAATACGATGCCGTAGTCGCGCTTCGACGGCGGCAGGCCGGAAATATCCCGGCCGGCCTGGTGGATGGTGCCGCGCGTCTGCAGGTCGAGGCCGGCGATGGCGCGCAGCAGCGTGGTCTTGCCGCAGCCGGACGGCCCGAGGAAGCAGACGAACTCGCCTTCCGCGATCGACAGCGAGACGTCGCGCAGCGCCAGGAAATCGCCAAAACTCTTCCACAGGCCGGAGATCCGCAGATAGGCGGGCTTTGCCGCGGCGTCCTGCATCGCGACGTCTCCAAGCGCGACGGCGGGCCGTCCCGAAATGCTCTCATGCTTCATGGGCACACCCGATCAAGGTCGGCGGAGCCGTGCTCCGTAGTCCTTTGCGGAACGGGCGCCGCCTGTGACGGCGCCCGACGGGCAGGTCAGGTCAGGACTTCGGCTCGGACTTGCCGTCGTAACGCTTCGCCCATTCGGCGAGGATTTTCGCGCGGTTGTTGGCGGCCCATTCGAAGTCGTTCTTGATCATCTTCGCGGCCACGTCGGCCGGCAGATGCTCGACCGGCTTGGCGACGCCGGGATAGGCGACCACGGCATAGCCGACATTGTACATCTCGTTGGCTTCCTTGCTGATCGACCAGTCGACCAGCTTCTTGGCCGCCTCGAGATTGGCCGTGCCGGCGATGATGGCGGTCGCCTCGGCCTCCCAGCCGGAGCCTTCCGACGGGAAGATGATGTCGATCGGCGCGCCGCCCTGCTTGGCCTTGGCGCCCGGGAATTCGAAGGAGACGCCGATCACCGTCTCGCCGGCGGCGGCCATCTTGCACGGCTTGGAGCCGGAATGGGTGTAGGCGGCGATGTTCTCGTGCAGGGCGTCCATGTACTTCCAGGCCGCCTCCTCGCCCATGATCTGCAGCCAGGCGGAGACGTCGAGGAAGCCGGTGCCCGACGAGTTCGGGTTGGGCATCACGACGTGGCCCTTGTATTCCGGCTTGGTCAGGTCGGCCCAGCTCTTGGGCGGCGTCAGGCCGAGTTTTTCGGCCTCGACGGTGTTGTAGCAAAGCGCCGCGACATAGGCGTCCATGCCGACCCAGCTCGGCGGCGTCGCCTGGTCGACGAATTTCGGATCGAGCTTCTCGACGCCGGCCGGTGCGTAGGGCTCGAGCATACCCTCGCCCTTGAGCAGCAGCAGCGAGGTCGCGGCCACGCCCCAGACCACGTCGGCCTGCGGATTGTCCTTCTCCGCCAGCAGCTTGGCGGTCATGACGCCGGTTGAATCGCGTACCCAGTTGATCTTGATGTCGGGGTTGGCGGCTTCAAAGGTCTGCTTGTAGCGGTCGAGGTCGACGGCCTCGACCGAGGTGTAGACCGTAAGCGTCGTCTCGGCGAAGGCGGAAGAGGAGAGAAGCGCCGCGGCCAGGGCGGCCAGCACTGCCGAACTGCGAGATGTCATGATCAGGTTCCCCATTTTGATGGCACATTCTACGATGCACTGAGACTCTGGAGCCGCCTTGCGGCTGTCGGCCTTGTCACCGGCCGATATCGTCCATGCGTCAACCTTGGGGCTGGCAGGAGGATAAGTAAAATCTATTTATCCTATATGGAGATAGGCTGGGCTGATATTTGTCGTGCGGCCGTCACACGCGTTTGCGCCGCCTTGGAGCGACGCACGCACCCGAAATCCCATGGACCTACCCCCACCCCTGACCCCTCCGCTCAAGGCAGGGCGATCGCATATGGAAGTTCTGGAAGCGTCGGCCGGCAGGTTACCCCCACCCCTAACCCCTCCCCTCAAGGGGGAGGGGGACTTGCGGCCGCGATGCGGCGCGGAATAATCCCGATTCACGTCTGGCGGAACCGCGCCAAGATCCCCCTCCCTTGAGGGGAGGGGTTAGGGGTGGGGGTATCGGCGGGGCGAGCCTTGCAGAATGATCTTCCGGCAGGCATCAGCCGCCGAACAGGTCGGCGATCGTCTCCTCGCCGATGGCGAAGCCGGTGCTGGCGCCGGTGCCGCTGGTCACCATCACCAGCCGCACGTCCGCGTGCGGCACATCGCAGAAGGCGGCATGCTCCGGGGCGGAGGCATACGTGCCGGTCCAGCGGGCGAGCACCGGCGGCCTGGCCCCGCCGAACAGGCCGGCGAACTCGTCGAGGATCAGCCGGTCGACCTCGTCGGAGGCGAACGGGTCGGGCGTGTGCCCGTAGTGGTGGGAGTCGCCCACCACCAGCGACCCGTCGGCGCTCTGGACCACGATCAGGTGTACGCCGTTGTCGAGGGCGCGGGGGCATTCCTCGGTCAGCCGGCGCCGCAGCGCGGCCGCTTCGGGCAAAGCCGAATAGCCTTCGTAGCGCAGCAGGCTGAGGTCGGAGACCAGCGCCGAGCGCATCCGGAAGCCCGGATCGGCGAGCCGCAGCATCTGCAGCTTGCAGCGGCGCACGCCGTAGCCGCCGATCCGCTCGGGATAGAGGGTGGCGAGGTCGTCGCCGGGGCACACCACAATCTTCTCCGCGCGGACCTGCCCCTGGCTGGTCTCGACCACAGGCGGCGCCACCGCGGAGACGGCGACGCCGCGCTGGAACTCGACCCCGTGGCGCTCCGTCAGGAACGCCGCGAGCTTCGGCAGCACCTCGCGCGATTCGACGCGCAGCTCGAACGGCGAGTAGAGTCCGCCGACAAGTTTTGCGCCGTCGAGGCCCGGCTGATGGCGGGCGGCCTCGTCGCGCGTCAGCAATCGGCATTCCTGCCCGTCGGGCGTAGCCGCGAAGGCTTCCAGCAGAGCCAGCGCCTCCGGCCGCTGCGCGGCGACGAGTTTTCCATGCTGGAGGATTTCCAACCCAGCCTCGTCGGGAAGGCCGAGCCACAACCTCCGTGTGCGTTGGGCGCGCCGCAGCGAAACGCCAGAAGCCTGGCCGGTGACGACCACAAGGCCGAAATTGCGGATGGACGCGCCGTTGGCCTGCGCGTCGCGGTCGATGACGACGACGCGCAGCCCGCGCCGTGCCGCGGCGAGTGCGTGGGCGAGGCCGACGATGCCGGCACCGACGACGGCGAGATCGTAATGCATGCGGTCAGCTCACCAGGGAAGCGAGAAGGTCTTGACGTTGGTGTAGGACTTCATCGCCTCGATGACGCCTTCCTTGGTGCCGTTGCCGCTGTCCTTGATGCCGCCGAAAGGGCTCATCTCGATGCGGTAACCCGGCACCTCCCAGATGTTGACGGTGCCGACCTGGAGGCCGGCGATGTATTTCTGCATGCGCCGGAAGTCGTTGGTGCAGACACCCGACGACAGGCCGAAGGCGGTCGAGTTGGAGAGTTTTATCAGCGCCTCGTCGTCGTCGGGAGCGCGCACGATCGGCACGACCGGGCCAAAGGTCTCCTCCATTACCAGCTCGGAGGAATGCGGCACACGGTCGACGACGATCGGCGGCAGCAGCGCGCCGCGGCGGCCGGGATGGTAGAGGATGTCGGCGCCGGCCTCCGCCGCCATCTCGACGCGGCGCTCGAACAGCGCCGCCGCCTTCTCGTGCACCACCGTGCCGAGTTGGGTACCGGGGTCCATCGGATCGCCAAACCTAATCTTCCTCGCCCGCTCCAGCACCAGCGGCACGAACCAGTCGGCGACGCTTTCCTGCACCAGGATGCGCTTCACCGCCGTGCAGCGCTGGCCCGAGTTTTTCGTAGCGCCGGCGATCGCGAGGTCGGCCGCCCTGGCGAGGTCGTCGTCGGAGAGGTCGTTGAGCACGATCAGCGGGTCGTTGCCGCCGAGTTCCAGCACCTGGCGCTTGTAGCCCGCCTTCAAGGCGATCAGCTTGCCCACCGGCACGCCGCCGGTGAAGGTGATCAGGTCGATGTTTTCGTTGGTGATCATCTCGTCGCCGATATCTCTCGGCCAGCCGGTGACGACGGAGAGCATTTCGGGCGGCAGGCCGGCCTCGTAGAGAATGTCGGCCAGCACCAGCGCCGTCATCGGCGTCAGCTCGGTCGGCTTGACCACCACGCAATTGTTGGTGGCGATCGCCGGCGCCACCTTGTGCGAGACCATGTTGAGCGGGTGGTTGAACGGCGTGATCGCCGAGATCGCCCTCAGCGGCTCGCGCAGGGTGAAGATTTTTCGCTGCTTGCCGTGCGGGGTGAGGTCGCAGGAAAAGATCTGGCCGTCGTCCTGGATCGCCATCTGGCCGGCCAGCGTGAACACGTCATAGGCGCGACCGACCTCATAGAGCGAATCCTGCTTGGCAATGCCGAGCTCGAGCGTGACCAGGTCGGAGATCTCCTCCTTGCGGGCGTTCAACAGTTCGGCGGTCCTGAGCAGGATTTTCTGGCGCTCGTAGCGGGTGAGCTTCGGCTGGTAGCCGGCGGCGATGGCGAAGGCGCGGCGCGCGTGCTCGGCCCCGCCGGCGGGCACCGTGCCGACCACCGTGTCGTTCCAGGGGTAGCGCACCTCGACGACGCCCTCGGCGTCGACCTTTTCGCCGGCGATGCGCATCGGCTCGTGGCGGACTTTGATGCTGGTCTCGGGTCTGGTCATGGTCGGTTCCTGGCGCCGGCTTTACCCTCCCCCTTGTGGGGAGGGTCGGCGAGCAATCGGAGCATGGCGGAGATTGTGAGCCGGGGTGGGGGTATGCAGCTCCGAAGGTCCAGACCCCCACCCCGATCCGCTGTCGCGGATCGACCCTCCCCACAAGGGGAGGGTAAGGCGCTATCCCGCCAGCGCCGCAGCCATTGCGGCGTAGTGGAAGGCGTCGAAATTGCGCAGCGCCGGCGCGTCCGGCAGGTCGGGCAGCCGGCGATTGACGATGAAGGGCACCGCCTGCTCGGTCAGCCCGCCATGCGAGCGCAGCGGCTCGTCGAGCGCGGCGAGGTCGTGGCGATGCGCCGACGTGCCCACCGTGACGTTTTCACCCGACACGATGACGATGTCGCCCATGCGGTCCTCGGGAAGCTCGTAGCGGCGGCAGGCCTCCTCGCGGGGAAGCACCACGGTGATGCCGTCGATCGCCTCCAGCCGCTCCATGATGTGGGCGCGGTCGGCATCCTTCGGCAGGTAGGCGGTGGCGAAGGAGCCGAGCGCGCCGTGATGCACGACATAGGGGTCGGTGATCGGCAGGATGACGCGGGCGGTGTCCTTGCCCAGCCATCCGTCGAGCAGATCCTGGACATAGATCACGGCCGGCGAGCCGTCGGCCAGATGTTTTGGCTTCATGCCGTGGTCGGCCGTCACCACGATCGTCGCGCCCAGCCCGTCGAGTTCGGCAAGATATCTGTCGAACATGGCGTAGAAGGCGTTCGCCTGCGCAACGCCCGGCGCGTATTTGTGCTGCACATAGTCGGTCGTGGTGAGATACATCACGTCCGGCCGGAACTCCTTCAGCAGCTTGACGCCGGCGGCGAAGACGAATTCCGACAGCTCGGCCGAGTAGACTTCGGGCACCGGACGGCCGAGCCACTTCGACGCGTTGTCGATGCCGTGCTCGGCTTTCGTTGTCGTGGCCGACTTCTCCGAGGAGAAGCAGACGGCGCGGTTGTCGTCGAACTTCAACCCATGGCCGAGCAGGGCCCTCAGCTTGTCCTTGGCCGTCACTACCGCGACCTTGGCCCCGGCATCGTAGAAGGCCTTGAACACGGTCGGCGCGCGCAAAAACTTCGGGTCGTTCATCATCACCTCCTCGCCCGTCTCCGGGTTGTAGAGGTAGTTGCCGCAGATGCCGTGCACGGCAGGCGGCCGGCCGGTGGCGATCGACAGATTGTTGGGATTGGTGAAGGACGGGATGACCGAATGCGCCGTGCGCACCGTGCCCTTCGCCTTGATCTTCTCCAGCGCCGGCATCAGCCCCGCCGCTATCGCCTCGTCGAGATAGGCCGGCTCGCAGCCGTCCAGGCAGATGGCGATCGCCGGCACGCGCGGCCAGGCATAATTACGGCCGTTGGCCTCGATGGTGACGGGGGACATCTGGTTCATGGAAAAATCTTTCTGCCGGAGGGCGTGATCAGGCGGCGAGTTTTGCGCGCTCGTCGAGCGCGGTGCGCGGCGGCGCCGCGTCGGGAACGTTCATCTCGGCCAGCGAGCGGCCCGCCGCCTCTACGACGCGGCGCATGACGTGCTCGTCCATGCGGCCGATGCAGCCGATGCGGAAGGACTCCACCACCGTGAGCTTGCCCGGATAGATGATGAAGCCCTTCTCCTTCATCAGCTCGTAGAAGCGGTCGAAGGCGAAGTTCGCATGCGCGGGGCAGAAGAATGTGACGATGATCGGCGACAGCCAGCGATCGGAGAGCAGCGTCTCGAAGCCGAGCGCGCGCATGCCGGCCACCATCACGTCGCGGTTGCGCTCATAGCGCGCGCCGCGTCCGGCGACGCCGCCCTCGGCCTCGTGGATGCGCAGCGCCTCGAGGAAGGCGGCGACGACATGGGTGGGCGGGGTGAAGCGCCACTGGCCGGTCTTCTCCATGGCCGCCCATTGCGCATGCACGTCCAGCGACAGCGAATGGCTGCGGCCCTTGGCGGCCTCCAGCTCGCTCTTGCGGGCGATGACGAAGCCGAAGCCGGGCACGCCCTCGATGCATTTGTTGGCGGACGAGACCATCGCCTCGTAGCGGATGTCGTCGACGTCGAGCGGGATGGCGCCGAAAGCGCTCATCGAGTCGATCAGCAGCTTGCGGCCCCTCGAATAGACCGCATTCGATATCTCGGCGACCGGGTTGAGGATGCCGGAGCTGGTCTCGCAGTGGATGGCGATGACATGGGTGATGGCCGGGTCGGCATCGAGGATCGCCGCCACCTCGTCGCCGCGCGGCGGCAGGTAGTCGCCCTTGTCAAGCAGTGTGTGGGCACGGCCGAGATACTGCATGGTCTGGGCGGCGCGCAGGCCGTAGGCGCCGTTGGCGAGCACCAGCACCTTGCCGTCCCTCGGCACGAAGGAGCCCAGCATCGCCTCGACGCAGAAGGAGCCGGAACCCTGCATCGGCACGCAGTCGAACTCGCCCTTCGTGTCGCCGGTCAATGCCAGCAGGCGCCGCCGCAAATCGGCGGTCATCGCGCGGAAATCGCCGTCCCACGAGCCCCAGTCGCGCAGCATCGCCTGCTTGACCGCATAGGCCGTGGTGAGCGGGCCGGGGGTCAGCAGATAGGGCTCGCCCAGGGCCGGCGGCTCGAAGCCCTCGCTGGCAGTGGCAGAACCGGTCCGCATGGCTTTCCTCCGAGGCGATTGGCTGGGGTAACAAGGCGACCTTGAGCCATTCCGATCCATTTGGAAAATCGTTATTTTGTATCCATCAATAAGCTGGAATGATGATCGACGGATCGAGTCAGACGGCTCTGCAACAGGTCGCCGCTTTCCGTCAGCAGCGGATAGGCGACGGTCGCCAGCAGCGAATTGATCTCCTTAAACGCCCGCGCCACCTCCAGATGCATGTCGCTGGTCTCCACGCTCTCCGGCGTGCCCGACCGCAGCCGCATCAGATGGCTGTCGTGGCTGCGCCGCTCCAGCGTCCGCATCCGCTCCTTCTCGACGACCAACTGGCGGGCCGACGACAGGTCGTTCGACACCAGTACGTTGAGCGCGAGATGCATGTTCTCGACCAGCCGCCCGTGCAGCTCGCCAAGTTCCGTCCAGCCTTCCCTGGAGAAGCGCAGGTTGCGCTGCAGGCGCTCGTCCGCCAGCACCAGCAGGGTCTTGGCGACGATGTCGCCGGCATGTTCGAGGTTGATGGCGAAGTCCGTGAGCTCGGTGCTCCTGCGCGCTTCCGCGTCGCTCATCTCGCCGCGTCTCACCGCGGCGAGGTAGAGTTTTATGTCGCTGTGGACGCGGTTCACCTCGTCGTCGATCCGGCGCGTGCGGGCAATCGCCTCGCGCGTGCCGGCGGCGAACAGCTCCATCACCGGCCGCACCATGATCTCGACCAGCTCGCCCATGCGCAGCAGCTCGCGCGTGGCGCTGGCCAGCGCCAGCCTGGGATTGCCGATGACGGCGCGGTCGAGCGCGCTGGCGCGGTGGGCGAGCAGGCCGCCCGCCTCCGGTTTGTGGGCGGGCTCGGGCAGGAGCGCTTTCGTCAGCCGCGCCATTGCGCCGGTGAGCGGCAGGCAGCACAGCAGCAGGCAGGCGTTGAAGGCGACATGGAAATTCACCAGAGCCGTGCCGGCATCGCTGCCCAGCCGCTCCACCGGCAGGCCGGTGGCTTCGACGATGGCAAGCGCGATCATGGCGCCGCCGGCGCGGAAGAGCAGGTTGCCGATGGGGATGCGCTGCGCCGCCGGCGGCATGCCGCGCGACAGCCAGAAGGCGATCAGCCCGCCGCCGAGATTGGCGCCCAGCACCAGCGGCAGGCCGGCCTCCAGCGGCAGTAGCCCTTGCCCGGCGAAGGCCACCACCATCAGGATCGCCGCGACGCTGGAATGCAGCAGCCAGGCGAACACCGCGCCGGCGAGGAAGGCGGTGACATAGTCGTCGGCGAGATAGGCGGAGAGGCCCGGCAGCATGGCGCTGCCGCGCAGCGGCTCCGTCGCCTCGCCGATGAGTTTCAGCGAGAGCAGCACGAAGCCTATGCCGAGCACCATGCGCCCGGTCTCCCGCAGCGCCTGCCCCGACAGCTTGAGGTGCATGACCCCGCCGGCCAGCAGGCAGACCGGCACCAGCCAGCCGAGGTCGAAGGAAAGCACCCGCACCACCAGCGCCGAGCCGAGGTCGGCGCCGAGCAGCAGCGCCAGGCCGACGGGCAGCGCGAGCACGCCGCCGGCGGCGAAGCCGCAGGCGAGCATAGCCACCGCCGTCGAGCTCTGCAGCATCACGGCCATCGCCACGCCGCCAGCCGCGGCTTTCAGCTGGCCGCGTTTCGCCTCGCCGAGCAGCCGGCGCAGCAGCGCGCCATGGGCGCGCTCCATGCCCGTCCGTACCATGTGCACGGCATAAAGCAGGAGCATCGTCGCTCCGGCGAGGTGGAGCAGAAGGAGCGAGAAATGCATGGGCGGCTTCCCGTGACGAGAAACCGTCAGGGTCACTTTTGCCTTTACATAAGTCAATTCGTTAGTTTCTATGCTTCCATCAGTTCAGCCAATGGAAGACACCCGCATGCGCTACGTCCAGCTCCGGGCTTTCCACTATGTCGCCATATCCGGCGGTTTTTCGCGTGCCGCCGAAGCGCTGTTCCTGACGCAGCCGGCTATCTCCGACCAGGTGCGCAAGCTGGAGGAGGAGTACGACGTGCTGCTCTTCAACCGCTACAAGAAGCAGGTGACACTGACGCGCTCCGGCGAGCAACTGCTCGAGATCACCCACCGCATGTTCGACACCGAGCAGCAGGCGCTCGACCTTCTTTCGGAATCGCGCGCCCTGCGCTCGGGCACGCTGCGCATCGTCGCCGACGCGGCGCACCATCTGCTGCATATCCTCGGCCGGTTCCGTGAAAAATTCCCCGGCATCCAGATTTCGGTGCGCACCGGCAACACCGAGACGGTGATCGCCAGCCTGTTCGCCTACGAAGCCGACATCGGCGTGCTCGGCGAGATCCCGGAAGGGCGCGAGTTCGACATGCTGAAGCTCAACTCGACGCCGATCGTCGCTTTCGTCGCCAAGACCCATCGGCTCGCGGGCAGCGGCTCGATGAGTTTCGCCGAACTGGAAAAACACCCGCTGATCCTGCGCGAGCGCGGTTCGAAGACGCGGCAGAAGCTGGAAGCGATGGCGCAGTCGCAAGGCGTGGCGCTGCGCCCGGCGATCGAGGCCGAAGGCCGCGAGGCCGTTCGGGAGATCGTTGCCTCGGGCAGCGGCGTCGGCTTCGTGTCGGAGGCAGAATTCGGGCAGGACGGGCGGCTGGTGCAGATCGCCATCGATTCGCCGCCGATGCTGATGGACGAGGCGCTGATCTGCCTGCGCGAGCGCTCGCGCGGCAAGCTGGTGCGCGCCTTCTGGGAGATCGCGCGGGAGCTGTCGAGCGACGACTGATGCGCTCCGGTACCCCCAAAACCCTAACCCCTTCCCTTGAGGGGGAGGGGGACTTTGCGGCCGCCCTGCCGATCGAAATCATGGACCATTGGAGCCTGGCGGTGCCGCAGCAAGATCCCCCTCCCCCTTGAGGGGAGGGGTTAGGGGTGGGGGTATTCCATCCGCGATAGCCCTGCTCTTTGTGAGGAAGACCAAGGCGGCGGCCTCACGCCGTCATGCAGCGGTCGGGTAGTCGATATAACCCTTCGCGCCGCCGCCATAGAAGGTGGCCTTGTCGGGCTCGTTGAGGGCGATGCCGCTCCTCAGCCGGCCGACGAGATCGGGGTTGGCGATGAACGGCTTGCCGAAGGCGACGAGGTCGGCGCGGCCTTCGGCAACCGCCTTTTCGGCCAGTTCCTTGTCGTAGCCGTTGTTGACCAGCCAGGCGCCCTGCCCGCCGGCCTGGCCGTAGGCCGCCTTGAACGCCGCATAGTCGAACGGTTTTTCGCCCTGCTGGAAGTCGCGGGCGCCGCCGGTCGCGCCTTCGACGACGTGCACATAGGCAAGCCCGCGGCTGCCCAGGCCGGCGGCGACGTGGTCGAAGAGCGGCTGCGGCTCAGGGTCGGAAGCGTCATTGGCCGGCGTCACCGGCGACAGCCGGATACCGGTCCGGCCGGCGCCGATCTCGCCGGTGATCGCCTCCACCACCTCGAACAGCAGACGCGCCCGGTTCTCGATCGATCCGCCATAGGCGTCGGTGCGGTGATTGCTTCCCGAGCGCAGGAACTGGTCGATCAGGTAGCCGTTGGCGGCGTGAATCTCGATGCCGTCGAAACCCGCCTGCTCGACCGCCGCTTTCGCGGCACGGCGGTAGTCCTCGACGATGCCGGGAATCTCGCTCGCCTCCAGCGCGCGCGGCTCGGACGTCTCGGCGAATTCGCCGCTGCCGTCCGGCCTGATCAGGAAGGTCTTGGATTTCGCCCGGATGGCGGAGGGCGCCACCGGCTTGCCGCCGCCGGGCTGCAGCGAATCGTGCGAGATGCGGCCGACATGCCAGAGCTGCACCACGATCTTGCCGCCGGCCTCGTGCACGGCATCGGTGACGCGCCGCCAGCCGGCGAGCTGATCGGCGCCGTAGAGCCCGGGAACGTCCGCGTAGCCCTGACCCTGATGGGTGATGGCCGTCGCCTCGGTGACGATCAGGCCGGCGCTGGCGCGCTGCCGGTAATAGGTGACGGAGAGATCGCCCGGCACGGCGTTCGGCGAGCGGTTGCGCGTCAGCGGCGCCATGACGACGCGGTTGGCAAGCGAAAGATCGCCGGCCTTCACCGGATCAAACAAAGTGGCCATGGGAGGAATGCCTTTCATGCTGGGGAAGCGGACGGAAATGGTCAGAGGTCGGACAGCGTCGCCCGGAAGGCGGCGATGGTCTCTTCGTTGCGTTTGTAGAACACCCACTGGCCGACGCGGCGCGAGGTGACCAGGCCGGCGGCGGACAGCGCCGCCAGATGAGCGGACACGGTCGACTGCGACAGGCCGCAGCGCTCGAACTGGCCGGCGCAGATGCCCATGTCGAGCGGATGCTCCTGGCTGGAAAAATGCTTCTCCGGCTCCTTCAGCCACGCCAGCATGTCGCGGCGGACCGGGTGCGCCAGGGCTTTCAGGATGTTGTCGTTTTCCATCGATCTTTATATCGGGCTTTAGCGATATATAGATCGAAGAAGAGCGATGCGGAAGGCAACCTCATTCCAAAATTGCCTTCCGCCAAAGAAAACCCGCCCTAAAAGAACGGTCCGGCCGGCGAAGCGGCCGGCCCGGTCATGCCGGTTGTGCCTGCTCCGCCTGCCTGGCCGGGAACGGCGGGAACGCCAGTGCGATCGCCACCGCCGCCAGCCCGATGCCGAAGGAGCCGATGAACAGCCAGTCGTAGACGTTGAACGTGTCGTACACCCAGCCGCCGCCGAGCGGCCCCAGCGCCATGCCGATGCTGGAGGTCATGGTCGCCGCGCCGAACACGGTACCCATCACGCGCTGGCCGAAATATTCGCGCGCCAGCACCGCATAGAGCGGCATGACTCCGCCATAGGCGGTGCCGAAGACGATGGCGAGCAGGTAGAACTCGGGCAGCTCGCGGGCAAACACATAGGCGCCCATGACGAAGGCCTGGACCATCAGGCCGGCGATCAGCACCAGCTTGACGCCCAGGCGGTCGGCCAGCACGCCGAGCAGCAGCCGGCCGCCCAGGCCGGCCAATCCCTCGACGCTGTAGATGCTGACGGCCGCCATCGGCGCGATGCCGCAGGCCACCGCATAGCTGACCATGTGGAAGATCGGCCCGGAATGGGCGGCGCAGCAGAGGAAGAAGGTGCCGGCGAGGATGGCGAATTGCGGTGTCCGCAGAGCCTTCCAGGCCGGGAAGCCGCCCGCTTCGGCTGGCGGTTCGGCACCGCTGTCGGCGTGGTCGGTGTCCGGCGCCCGCCGCACCAGCAGCGCCGCCGGGACGAGCAGTATCCAGCTGGCGATGCCGATCACCATCATGGCCATGCGCCAGTCATAGGTGGCGAGCAGCCAGGCGGCGAAAGGCGAGACGGTCATCGGGGCAACGCCCATGCCGGCCGATACCAGCGACACGGCAAGGCCGCGATTGGTATCGAACCAGGCCGTCGCGGCGGCGATCATCGGCGCGAAGAAGGCGCCGGCGGCAAGCCCGACCAGGATGCCGTAGACGAGCTGGAAGGCGAGCAGCGAGCTTGCGCGGCTCGCCAGAACCAGCGCCAGCCCGAGCAGCACGGCGCCGATGAGCACCACCGGCCTCGCGCCGATCCTGTCGCTGAGGGTGCCCCAGCCGAAGCCGGCGGCCCCCATGACGAGGAAGTTGAGGGTCATGGCACTGGAAATGCCGGCGCGCGACCAGCCGGTGTCGACCGACATCGGCTGCAGGAAGATGGCAAGGGAGAACATCGCGCCGATGCCGACGCAGGTCATCAGCGCACCGATGGCAATGATGACCCAGCGATAGGAATGGGGCGCCTGAGCATGAGTTTGGGCATAGGACATGGAGCACCTCGCTGCCTGCCGGCGTTCCCGCCCGTTCGGGCGGGAAGCCGGCTTCTCCGCAGAGGACGAACGGGCGGGGCGGAAGGCGACTTTCTGCCCGAAATTTTTTTCTCGGAGCCTGGCAAAGACGCCGAACATGCCTTTTCGCACCGGCACTCCTGCCTCGGATCCGAAGCTGTCGGGACAGATTTCCCCTACCCCGCCTCGCGGCGGATCGCTTCGCGCAAATCCTCGCCGCTGATCGGCTTGTGCAGCAGGCGATGCCCGCTCCGCGCCGCCTCCTTGATGCGCGCCGGCGAGGTGTCGCCGGTGACGATGATCGCCGGAACCGCGCGGCCGAGATAATCGTACAGGGCATCGATCGCCTCGACGCCCGTTGCATGGTCCTTCAGTCGGTAGTCGGCGACGATCACGCCGACCGACGCCGAGCCCTCCTTCGCTGCCGCGTGCGCGTTCATGACTTCCTCGGCCGAGCGGCCGGCATAGACGCGGTGGCCGTCCAACTCGAGCATCTGCACCAGCGCGCCGAGAACGTCCTGCTCGTCCTCCACCACCATGATACCGAGCGGGGCGCCGTCCATCCGGACACCGGAAGCGGCACGAGGAGGTTTCGCCGCCTGCACCAGCGGGACCGTGACGGAGAACATCGAGCCGCGTCCGGAAACGGAGACCAGCTTCAGCGGATGCCCCAGAAGCTCGGTTGTGCGGCGCACGATGGCGAGGCCGAGCCCCAGCCCCTGGGCGCGGTCGCGCGCCGGATTGTGCAGCTGCACGAACTCCTCGAAGACGGCCGCCTGCTGATCCGCGGGAATCCCCGGTCCGGTGTCCCACATCTGGATCTCCACCGCCGCGCCGCGCCGCCGGCAGCCGAGCAGGACGCGTCCCGCCGTCGTGTAGCGGAAGGCGTTGGAGAGCAGATTGTCGAGAATGCGCTTCAGCATCATCGGGTCGCTGTCGACGTGCAGGCCGGTCTCCACCACGCGCCAGCCGAGCCCGCGTTCCACGGCCGTCGGCGCGAATTCCTGGCGCAGGTTGCGGAAGAGCTCACCCAGGTCGACGGTCTCCCGCTCAACCGTCACCACGCCGGCGTCGAGCTTGGAGATGTCGAGCAGCGCATTGAGCAGCCCGCTGAGATTGCCGACCATCGACTTCGCCTTGCCGGCGATCGAGCGCGCATCCGCGGCGGCGACGGCGCCGCGCTGCCCCATCATCGCGAGCGTCGAGACCAGCAGGCTGAGCGCATGGATGGGCTGGCGCAGGTCGTGGCTGGCGGCGGCCAGGAAGCGCGTCTTGGCCCGGTCGGCGGCCTGCGCGCGGTCGCGCTCGCCCTCGAGCCGGCCGATGAGTTCGACATTCTCGGTGCGCAGCCTCACTGTCTCGCGAAGCATGCGGTAGGTGACCCGGCAATAATAAAGATTGATCGCCACCAGGCTGCCGATCAGGAAGAGGTAGGCGCCGAAGACCTCGCCCTCGCTGGTGAGACAGCGGATCGCCACCGGCACGATGGTGGCGAGAATCGAGCCAACGAGGGCCGGCGGGAAGGCCGAGAGCGACGGCACCGTGCCGCACACGAGCCCAGTGAGCACGATCACCGTGAAGGCGAACAGCAGCGGCTCGTGCGGCAGGAAGCCGACCCAGCCGAGCATGCCCCACATCAGTCCCGAGAGCCAGGACATGACGGCCGCGAGCCACGCCCAGCGGGCCACCGATCCCCCCTTCCCGACGTGGCGGAAGAACAGCCGCGCCGCGACCACCCGCGCGGCCGTCAGCAAATAGAGGGCCGCGAGCCAGCCGACAAACCAGCGCGGCGACACGACGCTGCTCAGGATATACGCCGCCGGCAGCGAGATCAGGACATTGGCGGCTACTACGCCGTAGGAATTGCGGTAGAGAAGCTCGACCAGCGCCTCGCGAATCCGGTCGTCCTGCGGAGTCGCGGACAAGCCTGCCGACAACGGCACGCTGCCCACGACCACTTGATCCAACGGGAGTTCGTTTTTCATGGATTGGCAACCGGAAATTGCACCGACTCGAGTATAGTGCGCGAATGAACCGTCCGCTTGCCGTTATTCTCGCCGAGGACCACGCCATCGTGCGGGAGGGGCTGAAGATGCTCCTCTCCACCCTGGACGACGTGGCGGTGGTCGGCGAGGCCGCGGACGGCGAGGCGCTGCTCGGCCTCATGCGGGAAACCCGCGCCGACCTGCTCATCCTCGATCTCGGCATGCCGGGCGTCGCGGGCATCCAGCTCATCTCCGACATCCGCTCGCTGGCGCCGCGGCTGCGAATCCTGGTGCTGACGGCCAATGTCGAGCCGCGCACGGTGCGCGCCGCCATTGAGGCCGGCGCCAGCGGCTATCTGACCAAGGACGGCGACCCGGCCGAGCTCGCCGACGCCGTCGCGGCAGTCAGGAAGGGCGGCACCTATGTCGCCCGTTCCGTCCGCTTCGCCCTGACGGAGCCGGCACGTAGCGCCAGGCTGCCGAACGGCGAGCAGGTCGTGTCGCCGATTCCGCTGACCCTGCGCGAACGCCAGATCCTGCTGCTGGTGGCACAGGGACAGACCGCCCGCATGGTCGCCGAACGGCTTGGCATCAGCCCGCTGACCGCCCGCAAGCATCGGGAGAACCTGATGCGCAAGCTGAACCTTCACAGCGCCGCCGAACTGACGGCTTATGCGGTGCGGCTGGGACTGCCCGCGGGCTGACGCCATTTCCGGCTCCTCCGGCCAATCGTCGATGACGCGGTAGCATTGCCTTAACCATTGCGAGCCTAGCCGGCCGGCCAGGCGCACCAAATACGGCACCTGCCGTATGTCTTGCGGTCCATCCCGCCCCTATCCCTCCCGCCTCCGGCAAGCAACCGCAAGCCGGAAAGGCCGCTCGACACGAAGCGGACAGAGATCGGGAGGATCTGCCATGCCGTCATTCGCGCCATGGATGCCGTTCGTCATAGCCACGCTCGCCTTCGCCTGCATGCCCGGCCCGGCGATCCTCTACATGACGGCACAGACGCTGGCGCATGGCCGGCGGGCCGGCATGATGGCGGCCCTCGGCATCCATCTCGGCTGCTATGTGCATATCGCCGCGGCCGCGATCGGGCTGGCATCGCTCGTCGAAAGCGCGCCGGCCGTCTATGCGGCGATCCGCTTCGCCGGCGCCGCCTATCTGGTCTGGCTCGGCCTTGCCATGGTGTTCGGCGGCGACCGAAGCAACGCCGATGCCGCCCGCCCGCAACCGAGCACGTTCCGTGACAGCGTCGTCGTCGAGATCCTCAACCCGAAGACGGCGCTGTTCTTCCTGACCTTCCTGCCGCAATTCGTCGACCCGTCGGCCGCCGTGCCGCTGTGGATGCAGTTCCTGATCCTTGGCGTGGCCGTCAATCTCGTCTTCTCGCTTGCCGACCTGGCGGCAGTCGGCCTCGCCTCGGCCGCCCTCTCCCGCTTCTCCGCCGGCAGGGCCGGCTGGGTGATACCGAAAGCCTGCGGCTCGATCCTGATCGGCCTGGGCGTCGCGCTCGCCGGGCACCACGCCTGACATGCGCCGCACCATCGCATTTGCCCGCGCCGCCGCGGCGGACCCGGGAAAAGCCGTTCCGGCACGGCCGATATACGGCAGGTGCCGTATTCTCCGGGCATCCACCCTCTTCGTATCCTGTTGACGGATCGAAGTGAATCGGCGGTTCGCCTCGTCCTGCGCATCAGCGGCCAGCCGCGTCGGCTTTCGAGGGCATTAAAGATGAAGAACGCAAGTCGCCGCGCCGGCCGCGTGGCCACGCTTCTCCTGTCCGTCGCCTTCCCGGCAGCGGCGCTGGCGCAGACGGCCGGCGATCCCAGCGATCCCGAGACATGGAAGACACCCGAATACCGCGCGCAGTGGGGATTGGACCTGATCGACGCTGCGGACGCCTATGCCAAGGGGCTCGACGGCAGCGGAGTGAAGATCGGCGTGGTCGATTCGGGCATCGATCCCGACCATCCTGAGTTCCAGGGCCGGATCGGCGGCGGCTACGATTACGTCGCCGGAAGCGAAACCCTGTCCGACCCCCTTGGCCATGGAACGCAGATAACCTCCATCATCGCCGCCAATCGCGACGGCATCGGCATGCATGGCGTGGCGCCGGGCGCGACGATCGTCAGCGCCCGCATGTTCCGGGGCGACGAGGAAAACGACGACTATCCCGACCTTCCGGCAGCGGCGGTATGGGGTGACCTGCTGAGGCAGGGCGCCCGCATCATCAACAACAGCTGGGGCACGATCGATCTTCCCATCACCGCCTATTCGCGCGAGGAGTGGCTGACTGTTGCTTCTCAATCGATCGACGGGGCGCGCGCGGTTGTCGCGGGCGGGGCCCTGATGATCTTCGGAACCGGCAACGACGTTGCCTACCAACCGGGTAGCCCAGCCGGATTGCCTTATTATTTTCCCGAGCTGGAATCCGGCTGGCTGGCTGTGACCTCGGTGGTTCCCTCCGGCGACATACCTTTCTACGCGAACTTCTGCGGGGTGGCCAAGAACTGGTGCCTGGCCGCGCCGGGCGGCGGCACATGGTGGGTCGACCAGCCCCACCCGGACGACCCGATCCTTGCCGCCGATGCGGGCGGCGGCTACGCCTGGGTCAGCGGAACGTCCCTGGCCGCCCCCCATGTTGCCGGCGCGGCCGCGCTGGTCTGGCAGATGTTCCCCTATATGACCGCCGACCAGGTCCGGCAGGTGCTGCTCGGCACGGCCACCGACCTCGGCGCCCCCGGTGTCGATGATCGTTATGGCTATGGCCTGCTGAATGTCGGCAAGGCAGTGCGCGGCCCCGGCGCCTTCGACTGGGGCGACCTCCATGTCATCATAGACGAGGGTACCAGCGTCTGGGAGAACGACATCACCGGCGAAGGCGGACTGATCAAGTCAGGCGCCGGGACGCTCGTCCTGATGGGCGACAGCACCTACGGCGGCGACACCCGCATCGACGGCGGCGTGCTCGCCATCGGCGGCAGCATCGCCTCGGACACCTTCGTCGAGCAGTCGGGTCTGCTCGCCGGCACCGGCATTGTCCACGGCGACGTCGACAATGCCGGTGCCGTCTATGCCGGCTGGAACATTCTGGGCGGCGTGCTCACCGTCGACGGCAACTACCGCCAGCGCGAGAATTCCTGGCTGCTGGTGGAGCTCGGCGCCCCCGACGGCACCAGCCGGCTGGATGTCACCGGCACCGCCGCGATCGAGGGCGGCGCGGTCGATGTGCTGGTGGCACCCGGCGGCTACAGAGGCGACGGGCGCCATACCATCCTGTCGGCCGGCGGTGGCGTCACCGGGCGCTTCGCCGAGGTCTGCAATTGCTATGCATTCCTGGACTTCGCCCTCGCCTACGATCCGGCCGCCGTCCATCTCGACGTCGCCCGCAACGAGGTCGCCTTCGCCGACCTGGCGTCAAGCGGCAACGGCGCGGCGGTCGCCGGCACCATCGAGAGCCTCGGCATCGGCAACATCCTCTACGACAACGCTATCGGGATATTCACCGGCGAAGCACCCTTCGCATCCCTCAGCGGCGAGATTCACGCATCGCTCTCCGGCCTGCTCATCGAGCAGAGCAGCCTCCTCAGCCACGCCGCGACGGCACGGCTGCGCTCGGCCTTCGCCGATGCGGGCGCAGCGCCGTTGCCGGTCATGGCCTATGGCCCGGACGGTGCGGCGCCGGCGGCCGCCACCACGGACCGTTTCGCCGTCTGGAGCCAGGTGCTGGGCGCTCGCGGCGAGATTGACGCCAACGGCAGCGCCGCAGGGATCGACCATTCCGTCGGCGGCCTGCTGTTCGGCGGCGACGCGGCGGTGGGAGACGCCTGGCGCGTCGGCGTTCTCGGCGGCTACAGCCATACCAGCTTCGAGCAGTCCCTCGCCTCGGGCTCCTCGAAGAACATCCACCTCGGCATCTATGGCGGCGCCGAATGGGGAGCGCTGGCGCTGCGCACCGGCGCCGCCTACAGCTGGCACGACGTCGAGACGCGGCGCGAGGCCTGGCTTGGCTGGCTGGCGGCAATCCGGCCGCCGGCTACGATGCCGGCACGGCGCAGGTGTTCGGCGAGTTCGGCTACCGGCTCTCGGCCCAAAACCTCGACCTGGAACCCTTTGCCGGCCTGGCCTATGCGCGAGTCAGGACGGACGGCTTCACCGAGGAAGGCGGTGGACCGCTGGGCCTCGCCACCCCCGCGTCCACGACCGACACGACCTTCACCACGCTGGGCGTTCATGCCTCCACCGGCTTCGACATCGGCAGCCTCGCGGCGACGGCGCGCGGCACGCTGGGCTGGCGACACGCCTTCGGCGACGTCGTGCCGGCGGCAAGCATGGCCTTGGCCGGCGGCGGGTCGTTCGAAGCCGAAGGACTGCCGATCGCCAGGGATGCGCTGGTGCTGGAAGCCGGTCTCGACCTCGCCATCGCGCCCGCGGCCTCGCTCGGCCTCACCTATGCCGGGCAGATCGCCGGCTCGGCGCGGGATCACGGCTTCAGCGGCAGCCTCACCTTGAAGTTCTGAACGGCGGGGCGAACGGCCGTGGTGGGCTTGCGTCAGATGACCTTGCTGTGCCCGCGCGGCCGATCACGGCATTTGACGGCGACCGTCGCACCGGCCGCGCAAAGCCCTGCAACTGCTTGTCGGGATAAGGCGGCATCGCGGCCAGCGCCGAAAATCCGGGGATGGCTTCCATGTGCCGCAGCATGCGCGCCCGCATGCCAGCGTCGGGCAACTGCCCCTGCAACGCCCCGATATTCTCGCTCATATGGTCAGGATCGGTGGTCGCAGGCACCGCGCAGGTGATTGCCGGGTGCGAGATCACCCATTTCAGGAAGAACTGCGCCCAGTTCTCCACGCCGATCTCGCGCGCGAAACCGGGCAGCGGGCGGCCTTCGACGATCCTGAACAGCCGCGCCTTCTCGAACGGCATGGTCGTGAGCACGGCCACGCCTTGGTCTGCCGCGGCCTCGAGCACGCGCTGTTCGGCCGTTCGCGTGTGGATCGAATAAGGAAGCTGGACGAAATCGATCTCGCCTGTCTCGATCCACCGGGCCAGCGCGTCGAAGCCGAGGCCATCATGATGCGAGACACCGAGATGGCGGATGCGGCCCTCGCGCTTCCAGGCGTTGAGCAGCGGGATCATGACGGCGCTGTTCGCCGTGGCGTGAACGTGCACGACGTCCAGGCCGCCGCGCCACAGCCGCTGCAGCGACTGCTCGAAGCTCTGGCGCGCATGGCTGCCGTCGTCGGGATGATCACCGGTGACGGACACCTTGTTGGCGATGAACAGCTCGTCGCTGATCCCCAGCACGGTGGCGAAGTCGCCGATATTGACCTCCGAGGCGCCGTACAGCGGCGAGGTGTCGACCACCCGTCCGCCACCCATGTAGAAGCGCCGCATGATCTCCATGATGTTCCCGCGCGGGCCGCCAGGGAATACGTCGAAGGTGTGCAGGCTCCCCATGCCGATCGCCGGCACGGGTTCTCCGGTCCTGGGGATCGTCCGCAGGATCCTGGGGCCGGCGATTTCCTGGGCCGGCACGGCCGAGCGCGCCGGCACGGCCGCGGCAAGCGCCGAGCCCGCGGCGACCGTGCCCAGGAAGGAACGGCGCGATATCGGGGGGATGGCGCGGGGCGTCATCATGGCAATTCTCCAGATCTGTCCTGCGGGTGGGACCCGGTCCTATCGGCCGGGCCTCGGCCGCAACACCAGCCGACGGTCGCACCATAGGGGGCGCTTGTCGCAGGACTTTGCCCGCAGCCTGCGAAATTGTATCGGTTTGTCTCAGCGGCCGTGCCGACGCCAAGGCTCCGCCGGCGTCTTCACCGGTAGCTCGCGTCGCTCTACGGGGCGCGCTCTGGAGGGTCGATGAACCAGGGCACAGCGGAGGCCAAGAGCCGCCCCTGCCGACCCGGCAGTTGCGCGGACGCAGGTTCAGCGGACGCCGGCGGTCCGAGGCCTTGCGGTCGTCAATAGGTGGCGCGCCCGCCCGACAGGTCGAACACCGAGGCGGTGGTAAAACTGTTCTCCGTCGACACCAGCCAGGCGACCATGTTGGCGGCCTCGTCGACCTCGAGGAAGCGGTTGCGCGGGATCTTCGCCAGCATGTAGTCGATGTGCTCCTGCTTCATCTGGGCGAAGATCGGCGTGCGCGCCGCCGCCGGCGTGATGCAGTTGACGGCGATGTCGTAGCCCGCGAGCTCCTTGCCGAGCGATTTGGTGAGGCCGATGACGCCCGCCTTGGAGGCGGAATAGGCGCTGGCGTTGGGATTGCCTTCCTTGCCGGCGATCGAGGCGATGTTGACGATGCGGCCGTAGTTGCGCGCCTTCATGCCCGGCACCACGGCGCGGTTGACGTGGAAGGTGCCGTTCAGATTGATGGCGATGACGCGATACCAGTCCTCCAGCGGATAGGCATCGAGCGTGTGGTTGGGTCCGGCGATGCCGGCCGAGTTGACCAGGATCGACACCGGTCCCGCCGCCGCTTCCGTCTTCGCCAATGCCGCCATGACCGCTTCGGGGTCGGTGATGTCTACCGCCACCGCGCTCGCCGCTGGGCCGATCGCTTCCGCCGCCCTGGTGAGCTCATCCGTGTTGACGTCCCAAAGGCTGACTTTGCCGCCGGAGCGCGCGATCCGCTCGGCCATGGCCAGCCCGAGGCCTTGCGCGCCGCCGGTCACCACGGCCGTCTGTCCTTCGAGATCGATATGGTTCATCAATTGCTCCTGCCCGACTGTCTTGTCCGCGCGCCATCGCGTCTCCAGGCTCGACCATCGCCTCTCGCCGGCCCTTTGGGCAAGGCACCAGCGTCGATTTCATGGTGAAGCCAGCCGCCTCGGCGGTGGCGAAGTCGGAGCCGATGAAGACAATCTCTTCCGCGATGCCGGCAGGGCAAGTTTCAAGTGTGAATCCGGTACCTTCTCCCCGGGAGAAGGTGGCCGGCCTGATGAGAGGGCGTCGCCCTCCCTTCCGACGGCCGGCTCGACTACATCCGCATCAGCAGGCCGCCGTCGACGGCGAGCTCGATGCCGGTGATGTAGCTCGCCGCGTCCGACAGCAGGAACAGCGCCGCGTTGGCCATGTCCTGCGGCGTGCCGATCCGCCCCAGGGGAGCATAGCCGGCGACGGCCGCCCGCTTTTCCTCCGTGTCCCAGCGCGCCTGCAGCGGCGTCAGCGCCATTCCGGGACAGATGGCGTTGGAGCGGATGCCGTCGGCGGCGAGCTGCATGGCCAGCGACTTCGACAGCGCGCAGACGCCGGCCTTCGAGGCCTGGTAGGCGTCCTGCGGGGCGGGATCGCCGCGATACCACTGGATGGTGGAGAAATGCACCATCGAGCCGCCGCGCCGGCGCATGAACGGCACCGCCGAGCGGGCGGTGTGGACGAAGGATTTCAGGTTGATGCGGAAGACCTCGTCCCAGACGTCGAGGTCCATGTCGAGCGCCGACTTGTCGCGGCCGAACCACAGCACGCCGGCGACATTGGCGAGATGGTCGATGCCGCCGCGCGCCCGCCCGGCGCGGCCGATCACCTCCTCGACGAAGGCGGCGTCGGTTAGATCGCCCTGCGCGAAAGTCAGCCTGTCGCCGTAGCCCGACAGCGCGTCCGGGCAGGCCTTGACGTCGATGGCGGTGACCGCGGCGCCCGCCTTCAGCAGCGCGACCGCGATCGCCTCGCCCATGCCGCCGCCGGCGCCGGCAACCACCGCATGCCTGCCGGTGAAATCGAAAACCACCATCCGTGCATCCCTCGTCCCGCCGGCCGAAATGCCGGCTGCAAGGCGACAATAGGAGCAGCCCGTCCAGCCATCAAGCGTAAACAGAAAAAATTTGCCAAATTGGAAAATACGTCTATCGTCCGCCTCCGCACCCAGCATTCGGCGGATTGATCCTCATGAACCCTCGCACCGACATCCGGACCTTTTCCGTCACCTCGCCGGTCGACGGTTCCGTTTATGCCACCCGCGCCTACGCCGACGGCGCGGCGATCGAGGCGGCGCTGGCCCGCGCCGGCGCCGCACTGCGCTCCTGGCAGAGGACCCCGCTTGCCGAGCGGCTGGCGATCCTGCTGCGCTTCGGCGAGGAGATGCAGGCGCGCGCCGCGCAACTGGCGGAGATGCTCGCCTGGCAGATCGGCCGGCCGCTCTGGCAGGCCGACGAGACGCCGCGCCTTGCCCTGGTCGGCAGGCTGCTTGCCGACGTAGCCGCGGAGACCCTGGCCGATACGCCTTACCCGGCCGACGAGAACATCCGCCGTTACGTCCGGCCGATCGCCGGCGGGCTGCACCTGTCGATCTGCGCCTGGAACTATCCGACCGCGATGCTGGGCTATCTCGTCACCGCGCCGCTCGCCGCCGGCAATGTCGTGATCTTCAAGCATTCGCCGCAGACGCCGCTGATCGCGGAGGTCGCGGAAGAGGCCTTCCGCGCGGCCGGCGGCCCCGAAGGCGTGTTCCAGAGCCTGCATCTCGACCATGCCGACGCCGAGCGGCTGATCGGCTCGGGCGCCTTCAACGCGGTCAATTTCATCGGCTCGGTCAATGGCGGGCGCCGCGTCCATGCCGCGGCCGCCGGCACCTTCACCCAGGTCCATCTCGAACTCGGCGGCAAGGATCCCGCCTATATCCGCGCCGACGCCGACCTGTCGGCGACCGTGCCGCAGATCGCCGAGGGCAGCTTCTCCAATGCCGGCCAGTCCTGCTGCTCGGTGGAGCGCATCTATGTCGACCGGACGATCCACGACCGCTTCGTCGAGGCTCTTGTCGCCGAGGCGGCCAAATGGACCATCGGTCACCCGATCGCCGAAAAGCCTATGGTAGGCTCGGTGGTGCGGGCGAGCGCGGCCGACACGATCCGCGGTATGACCGAGCAGGCGGTGCGGGCCGGCGCCCGCCGCCTCATGCCGGAAACCGGCGCGCGCCGCGCCGCCGAGCTCGGGGCGGCCTATGTCGCGCCGGAAGTGCTGGTGGGCGTCGACCACGGCATGGCGATCATGCGCGACGAGTTGTTCGGGCCGGTCGCCTGCATCCAGGCCGTCGACGGCGACGACCAGGCGGTCGCGCTGATGAACGACAGCGACTTCGGTCTGAGCGCCAGCATCTGGACGCAGGATATCGACCGTGGCGTGGCGCTGCTCGACGAGGTCGAGGCCGGCACCGTCTATCTCAACCGCTGCGACCATGCCGACCTTTATCTGCCGTGGGGCGGCGTGAAGAACTCCGGCATGGGCCGCACCAACGGCCGCGCCGGGCTCATCGAAGCGACGGCGGCCAAGGCCTATCATGTCCGCTCCGTCATCGCCTGAGACCGGCCTCGGTCGGCCGGACGACGCAACGGTCGCCGCGCTGGCCGCCGAGGCGGTCGAGACGCTGCGGCCGCGGGCGGCCAGCCCATACCTGCTGGTCGCCGAGCATGCGGGCAACCGCGTGCCGGCGCCGTGGCGCGACCTCGGGCTGCCGCCGCCCTTCCTCGAAACGCATTTCGCCGTAGACATCGGCATCGACGCGCTCACCCGCCGGCTCTCCGAAAGGCTCGGCGCCCCAGCCGTGCTCGCCCGCTGGTCGCGGCTCTTCCTCGACTACAACCGGCCCACCGAGGAGTGGGACCATATGCGGCCCGATCTCGGCGGCATCCCCGTACCCGGCAATTTTGGCCCGGACGAATGCGACCGCGAGCTGCGCCGCCGGATCGCCTGGGCGCCGCTGGAGCAGGCGATCGCCACCGCCGCCGAAGGACGGCGGGCGCTCGTCTCGGTCCATTCCTTCACCCCGGTGATGGGCGGTGCAAGGCGAAACGTCGACATCGGCGTGCTGTGGCGCGAGATGTCGTCCTTCGTCGCCGCCGTGCTCGAAGCCTTCCAGGCGGCAGGCTTCGCCGCAGGGTTCAAGGTCGGCGACAACGAGCCTTATGACTGGCGCCAGGCGATCGGCTACACGCTCGACCGGCACGGGCTGCGGCGCGGCATGCCTAGTTTCTATCTCGAAGTCAGGAACGATCTGCTTGCCGATCCGGAAACATTCGGTCCGGTCGCGCAAGTCGTGGAAGACGCCCTCGCATCCGTCGCGGTATCACTATGGCCGGAACCCGTCGAAGCCGCGTAGCAACTGGACGCCTCCCGTCCGCCCCGGTAGAGCTTGTCGGATTGGAAACACGACAGCAGGGGGCCTGGACGATGCAGGGCAGCGTGGGAACGAAGATCCGGGAGGCCCGCAAGGAGCGCAACGTCACGCTGCGCGACCTCAGCGAGCGCACCGGCCTGTCGGTCTCGCAACTGTCCAAGCTGGAGAACGGCAAGGCGCGGCTGACCGTCGACGTCGCCCTGATGATCGCCGGCGTGCTGCATGTGCCGGTGGCCTCCTTCCTGTTCCGGCCGAAGCCCGGCCTGCAGGCGCGGCGCTCGATCACCCGCTCCGGCAGCGGCGTCATGCATGAAGGCAACGCCATGTCCTTCGAGGTTTTGTGCAGCGATTTCCGCGACAAGACCAACATCTTCTGGCGCGTCACGCTGACGGCGAAGTCGTTCGAGGAGAATGGCGGCTGGCGCAGCCATTCGGGCGAGGAGTTCGTGCATGTGCTCTCCGGCCGCCTCGAGCTGCACACCATCCACTACGATCCCGCCGTGCTCAATCCCGGCGACAGCATCCTGTTCGACGGCGAGATGCAGCATGCCTATGTCGCGCTCGGCGGCGATCCGGTCGTCATGCTGATGTCGAACACGGTGCCGCGGGACGGCCTGCCGGCGGGGGTCTGAAACCGTCTCGCCGGCTGCCGGAACGATCCCTCCGTCGCGTCTTCGGATCCGGTTCGTCAGAAACTTTTTCTAAAATGGAAAAAAATGCTTGTTCCGGAAAAGTGGCGGGTCTAGCATCCCTCTGACCCGCCGGCAGGCGAAACAGCCGCCGGCCGGTAATGGGAGAGACGGCCGATGTTGTCGGTGGAGGCGGTCAGCAAGACGTTCGGCGGGGTCCAGGCCCTGCGCGAGGCGTCGCTGGCCTGCGCGGCCGGCGAGATCCTCGGCCTGATCGGCCCCAACGGCGCCGGCAAGTCGACCCTGGTCAACGCCATTTCCGGCACGCTCAGGCCGGAGCGCGGCAGCATCACCCTCGACGGCAGGGACCTGACCGGACGCGGCGCCGAATATTGCGCCCGCGCAGGCGTCGCCCGCACCTTCCAGAACATCCGCCTGTTCAAGGATCTCACCGTCCGCCAGAACGTCGAGGTCGCCTACATCACCTGCCGCGCCACACGGGCCAAGCAGGCCGCCGGCATCGACATCGACGCCCTGCTCGCGCAATACGGCCTAGACGAACTGGCCGACGTGCCTGCCGGCACCCTGCCCTATGGCAGCCAACGCCGCCTGGAGATCGCCCGCGCCCTGGCGCTCGGGCCGTCGCTGCTGATGCTCGACGAGCCGGCGGCCGGTCTCAACGAGGGCGAATCCGAGGCGCTGGCCGCCGCGATCGAAGGCATCCGCCGCGATGTCGGCTGCGCCACCATCGTCATCGACCACGACCTGCGCTTCATCAACCGCCTGTGCGACCGGCTCTGCGTAATGGACCAGGGTGAGGTGATCGCCTCCGGCGAAACGCTCGAGGTGTGGCGCGATCCGCGCGTCATCGAGGTCTATGTCGGGCAGGCGCAGCCCGCCTGAAGGCGAAGCAGCGGAAAACGAGAACAACGGGAAGGAAGGGGTAACACCATGGGAAAGTTGGTTCTTGGAGCGGCCGCTCTGGCGGCGGGGTTGATGCAGGCGGCGAGCGCCGGAGCCGATGACCTCAAGATCGGCCTGGCGGTGGCCATGACCGGCACCTACGCGCCCTACAGCGAGGCCGAGGGCGCGCGCTGCATGGCCGACAGGATCAACAAGGCGGCCGACGGCGGGCCGAAGATCGAGCTGATGATCGAGGACAACCGCTCCGATCCGCAGCTCTCGGTGTCGCTCGGCCAGAAATTCCTCGACGCCGGCGCGCAGGTCATCACCGGCGTGCCGTTCCCGGACGCGCTCATCCCGACGGCGCAGATCGCCGAGCCGTACGGCGCCACCGTCTTCTCCGCGCCGAACACCCAGCTCGAGATGCAGCAGGCCGGCCTCGACAACTTCATCGCCGGCGCCGTGCCGGATCCGATCAACGCCGCCGCCGCCGCCAACGCGCTCTACGGCAAGGGCGCGCGCAGCGTGGCGCTGCTGGTGTCGCCCGACGCCGGCTCCTATTCGGAAAAGCTGCCGGAATGGTTCGGCGAGGTGTTCGAGCATCTCGGCGGCAAGGTGGTGACGAAGCTCAACTACTCCTGGGGCACCACCGACTGGTCGCCGCAGATCGCCAGCATCAAGGCGCTGCCGGAGAAGCCGGACGCCATCCATGTCTGCGGCGTGCTGCCGGATGTCGGCATCCTCGTGCGCCAGCTGCGCGCCAACGGCTATGACGGCTGGGTCGCCGGCTGCGACGCCTTCGACGACAAGTCGCTGGAAGGCACCGTGGGCGACGCCGCCTCGCTCGACAAGGTGATGTTCGCCACCCATGGCGCGACCGGCATGGACAGCCCGATCGACCAGTTCCTGGAGCAATGCAAGGCCGACGGCTACAAGGTCAACGGCATCTTCGACGCGCTCGGCGCCGACATGGTGCAGATCAGTTACGAGGCGGCGAAGAAGGCCGGCACGACCGAGGCGGCGGCGCTGCGCGAGGCGATGCGCGCGCCGGGCGGATATCCCGGCACGACGGCGCCGGTGATCTCCTTCGCCGAAAAGAAAGGCTATCCGGTCAAGGCGGTCCCGGTGATCGGCTTCGCCGAGGGAAAGCGCGTGTTGATCACCGACACCCCGCCGACCTACGTGCCAGCGCTGAACTGAGCGCGACGGCGGGGACATGAAGCATCGGGCGCCATCTGCTGGCCGGGCCGTGCCGTGCTGACGGTCGAGAATTTGACCGTCCGCTACGGCGCGGTGACGGCGGTGCGCGACCTGACGCTGTCGATCGGCCGCGGCGAGTTGGTCGCCCTGCTCGGCCCGAACGGCGCCGGAAAAAGCTCGACCATCAACGCGCTGACCGGCCTCGTCGACGCGGCCGCCGGCCGCATCGTCCTCGACGGCCGTGACATCTCGCGCACCCGCACCGAGGACCGCATCCGCGCCGGCCTCACCTCGACGCCGGAGGGGCGGCACATCTTCGCCAACCTGACCGTGGCTGAGAATCTCCGCCTGGGCGCGGCGACGCGGCGCGATCCCAAGGCCGTGCGGGCCGACATCGACCGCTTCCTGGCGCTGTTCCCGGTGCTGTCGCAGCGCTACGGCCAGGCCGCCGGCACGCTGTCGGGCGGCGAGCAGCAGATGCTGGCGATCTCGCGCTCGCTGATGTCGCGGCCGAAGCTGCTGCTGCTCGACGAGCCCTCGCTCGGCCTCGCGCCGAAGATCGTCGTGCAGATCTTCGATTTCATCGGCCAGCTGAAGGCCGAGGGCCTGACCCTGCTCGTGGTCGAGCAGAACGCGGCGCAGGCGCTGCGCTTCGCCGACCGCGTCCATGTCGTCACCTCGGGCACGCTCCGCTATTCCGGTCCGCCGGCAGGCCTGGCCGACGAGCATGGCCTTCTCAATCTCTATATCGGCGGCTGATCCATGGACTATCTCTTCCAGCAACTGCTCAACGCGCTCGCCTTCGGCGCGGAATATTCGCTGGTGGCGCTCGGGCTGGCGGTGGTCTTCTCGATCATGGGGCTGGTCAACTTCGCGCATGGCGAGATCATCGGCGTATCGGCCTACAGCGTCTTCCTGGCCGCCGCGCTCGGCCTCACCTCGCCGCTGGTGGCTGTGCTGCTGGCGGTCGGCGCGGCCGCACTTGCCGCCGTCGCCTTCGAGCGCGTCGCCTTCCGCCCCGTCCGCAACGCACCGACGACGACCGGCCTGCTCACCGCCTTCGGCGTCAGCATCGTCGTGCAGAACCTGTTCATGCTGCTGATCTCGCCGAAGCCGCAATCCGTCTCGATCCTCAACGGCCTCAACCAGATGTGGTTCTTCGGGCCATTCGCCGTGTCGTCGCTGCAGGTGCTGGAGCTTGTCGTCGCTGCCCTCGCCATCGTCGGGCTGGTGCTGTTCCTCAACCGCTCCACCCTCGGGCTGGCGATCCGCGCCGCCTCGCGCGATTTCGCCACGGTGCGGCTGATGGGCATCCGCGCCAACCGGGTGATCGCCACCGCCTTCGCCATCTCCGGCGCGCTGGCCGGCATCGCCGCGGTGTTCATCATCGCCCGGCGCGGCAGCGTCACGCCCGACCTCGGCTTCGGCCTTGTGCTCAAGGCCTTCGTCGCCTGCGTCATCGGCGGCTTCGGCTCGCTCGCCGGCGCGGCGGTTGGCGGCATGCTGCTCGGCTTCATCGAGGTCGGCCTGCTGGTCGCCCTGCCGCAGCAGTATGGAGGCTTCAAGGAGGCCCTCACCTATGGGATCATCGTGGCGCTCCTGCTCTACCGTCCCGAGGGCCTGCTCGGCAGGCGGGCGGAACTGGGCGACAAGGAGGCCTGACCGATGGCGCACATGGAGATCAGCGCCTCGACGCCGGCTGCCGCCGCAACGCCGTCCGGCCCGGCGAAGCCGGTGCTGCGTTCGCTGCTGGGCGGGCTGGTGACCGCCCTGCCGGTGCTCGCCATCGGGCTTCTGATCCTCGCCTTCGCGCCGGCCTACTACACACACCTGGCGCTGGCCGCCTTCGTCAACCTGATCGTCGTGATCGGCCTGCAGGTCTTCATGGGCAACGGCAACATCGCCAATCTCGGCCACAGCGCGTTCGTCGGCATCGGCGCCTATGGCGTCGCGGTGCTGGCGACGCCGCCGGCGATGAAGAAGCTGTCGATTCCCGACGCACCGTTCGGGCTGGCTGACATCGCCCTCGACCCGCTCACGGCGGCGCTGTGCGCGCTGCTCGCCGTCGGCGTGGTCGCGGCGGCAAGCGGCAAGGTCATCAGCCGGCTGTCGGGCGTGGCGGCGACGATCGTCAGCCTCGCCCTTTTGATCATCGTCCATTCGGTCTTTCTCAACTGGACCGACCTGTTCAAGGGCAACCAGGCCTTCTTCGGCATCTCCAAGGTGGTCGGCCTGCCCGGCATCATGGCGCTGTCCGTCGCCGTCATCGTGCTGGCGCGGCTGTTCAAGGACAGCCCTTGGGGCCTGCAACTGAGAGCCAGCGCACAGAGCCCGCAGGCGGCCGCGGCCGTCGGCGTCGATGCGAAGCGGCTGCGGCTCATCGCCTGGATCCTGTCGGCGCTGATCTGCGGACTGGCCGGCATCCTCTACGCCTATTTCGCCGGCACGATCAGCCCGAAGCTCTTCTATTTCCAGCAGATCTTCATGACGCTCGCCATGCTGATCCTGGGCGGCATGGCGACCGTCACCGGGGCGGTCACCGGCGTGATCGTGCTGTCGGTCGGGCTGGAATTCATCCGCAGCATCGAATCGGGCGTCAGCATCGGCGGTATCCAGCTGCCGCAGCTTCTCGGCCTGTCCGGCGTGGCGCTCGGCGTCGTCATCGTGCTCAGCATGGCGTTCCGGCCGAGCGGCATATGCGGCCGCCACGAACTGGACGAGCAGCTCGCAAGGTTTTTCCGGCGCGCCCGCTAGGCGGCCGACGCATTTTCGGGAGATTTATGGTGGGATTTGAAGAAAAAATCGCGGAATACGCGCCAAAACTCGAGGCTTTGCAGGGCAAACTCGCCGCCGACGGCGTCGAATTCATCGCGATTCATACCGTCGACACGTCCGGCGCGTTCCGCTCCAAGATCGCGCCGCTGAAACTGTCGACGTCCGGCGAGGCGATCAACGCCATCCTCTATTGCGTGACCCATGGCGACGGCCAGCCGATGGGCGACGTCGCCTTCGCCTCGGCCTGCGCCAACGACGAGAACGGCTTTCCCAACATCAAGGGCATCATCGACCCGGCGACCGTCGTCCAGCACGGCTGGAAGCCGAAATTCGCCTCGGCCATGACACGCGCCTTCATGCTCGACGGCAGCCCCTGCCCCTACGATCCGCGCAGCGTGCTCGCCAAGGTGGAGGAGCGGATCAACGCGCTCGGCTACGAGGCGCGCTTCGCGCTCGAATACGAGTTCGGCATCTTCCATGCCGACCACGATTTGATGCGCGCCGGCCGCTACCGCGAGTTGAAGCCCTGGGGCCATTCGCTGGTGAACTACGATCTGGTGCGCACCGGCGACTACCAGGAATTCGCCGCCGAATTCGTCACCCGCATGAAGAGCATCGGCATCGGCGTCGCCTCGCTGGTGACCGAATACGGCTTCGGCATGTACGAATACGCGCTGACGCCGAAGACGCCGCTGGAGGCGGCCGACGCCGCCATGCGGGCAAAACTGCACCTGCGCGAGCTGTGCGCCGAGCGCGGCCTAGTCGCCACCTTCATGACCCGCTTCCAGCCGCCGGGCAAAGAGAGCGCCTGCGGCGCCCATCACCATGTCAGCCTGTGGCGCGACGGCAAGCCGGCCTTCCCCGCCGGACTGAACCGGCTGTCGCCGGTCGCCGAAAATTTCCTGGCCGGTATGCTCAACCGCATGCAGGAGACGCATCTCCTGTTCCGCCCGACCGTCAACTCCTACCGCCGCTTCGACCGCGGCGCCTGGTCGCCGGAAGACGTCGCCTGGGGCTTCGAGAACCGCACCGCGCCGATCCGCGTCATCACCACGCCCGGCGACGCCGCCTGCCGCTTCGAGCACCGGGCGCCCGGCGCCGACGTCAATCCCTACCTGTCGATCGCTGCCATGCTGGCCGCCGGCTGCGAAGGCATCGAGAAGGGGCTTGCGCTGGAGGCGCCGGTCACCTCCGACCTCGCCGGGCTCGACAAGCCGAAACTGCCGCGCACGCTGTCCGCCTCGATCGACGCCTTCGCCCGCTCGGAATTCTGCGCCGATGCCCTCGGCGAGGCGTTCCGCGACAATTATGCCGATAGCCGCCGCGCCGAGCAGGCCGCGTTCGAAGCGTGGCAGGCCGCGCACATCACCGATTTCGAGTGGCAGCGCTATTTCGTCAATTGATGGCGTAAGTACTAGGGACAGTTTACTTTTTTCGGCCCGCGCGACCTCTGAACCGCTGCGGCCTTTCTGCCGAAAGAAAGTAAACTGTCCCCTCTCGCCAATCGCCAGACGGCCGCTATTGACGGCCCGCCGCCGGCGCTCCAGAATTTTCCCCGAGGATCAGAGCCACGCATCGAACGGCACGAAGCTCTGGGGAGGAAAACATGGCGAGCTCGATCAGGCTCTTCCGGGGCGCGTTCGGCCACGTCTCGGTGCTGAACGTCGCAAGCAGCCTCGTCACCCATGCGCATGCGGAAGCCCATATCATATTGTGGCTCGAGGGCAGCGCCGGCGAGATGACCATCGGCGGCGAGACGGTGCGGCTGGCCGGGGACATGGCCGCCGGCATCGACTCGCTGGAGCCGCACAGCCATGCCTTCTCGCCGGACGGCACGCCCGGCCGGTTCCTCGCCTTCTACATCGATCCCGACTGGGCGCGCCGGCGCCGCGCCCTCGCCCCCGGCGTGCCGCTGTTCGCCGAGCCGGCGATCCCGCTCGATCCCTGGCTGCACCGGGCCGCGCTCGACCTCTACCACCGGCTGGAGGACGACGACGGCTTCGGCGAGATCGCCGCCTACGAGATCGAGCGGCTGATCGACAGCCTGCTGGACGCTGCGCCCGCCAGCCCGCGGCGGCGCGGCCCGGCGATCCGGGATTTCCGCGTGCGCAAGGCGATCGAGTTGATGAAGGCCAATGTGTGCGAGCGCATCTGCTTCGACGCGGTGGCCCGGGCCGTCGGGCTGTCGCGGCCGCATTTCTTCGCCCTGTTCAAGGAGCAGACCGGGCTGACGCCCAACGTTTACTGGAACACGCTGCGCATGGAAGAGGCGCTGCGGCAGCTGCAGGGCTCGGAGGAGCCGCTGATCTCGGTGGCCGGCAATCTCGGCTTCACCACCCAGGGCAACTTCACCCGCTTCTTCCGCGACCACGCCGGCGTGCCGCCGACGCTCTATCGCGAGGCGGCGCGGGCGACGGTGTAGGCGCTACACGGTCAAGGACCGGGGACAGTTTACTTTTTTCCGCCCGCACCAGCCCTCGTGCGCTTCGGCTTTTCTGCGGAAAGAAAGTAAACTGTCCCCTGCCTCCTGAACCAGCACTTTTTCAGACGCATCGATAAGCCACGAAGACGCATTGATAAGCGCGCGCTGGCCGCCGCGCCTAGTCTGGCTTCCGAAGCACAGTTCGGGAGGAACGCCGCATGGCGAAGGTTCATGTGTCCAGCGTCATCGACGCGCCGGTGGAAAAGGTGTGGGAACGCATCCGCGACTTCAACGGCCTGCCGGGCTGGCACCCGCGCATGGTGGAGAGCCATATCGAGGACGGCAGAGCGGCGACCGAAATCGGCTGCGTGCGCAACTTCAAGGTCGCGTCCGGCGCGACCATACGCGAGAAGCTGGTCGCCTTCTCGGACGACGATCGCAGCGTGACCTATTCGATCGTTGGGCATCCGGCTCCGATCTCGAACCATAGCTCGACCCTGCGGCTCGAGCGCGTCACCGACGGCGACCGCACCTATGCGGTGTGGACGGCGGAGTTCGACGCGCCGGCCGACAAGGCCGACGAGATCGCCAAGGGCATGGGCGAGAACGTCTTCCAGGGCGGCTTCAACGCGCTGAAGAACCATTTCGTCGGCAACGGCTGAGGGCCGTCGCGCCCAGCTTGGGAGGATGGCATGCCGCTCGCACTCAAGACCTACGAAACAGCAGCCGAAGCCGGCGCGGCGCTGAAGGCCGCCGGCGCCCGCTATCTCGGCGGCGGCACGCTGGTGGTGCGCGCCGCCAACGAGGGAGACATCTCGCTTTCGACCTTCGTCCGCGCGACCGATCCCGCATTGCGAAAGATCACGGTCGACGGCGGCAGGACGCATCTCGGCGCCTCGGTGACGATGGCCGAGATCGCCCGCCATCCGGAATTGGCGGGGCTCGCCAGGGCGGCAAAAGCTGTCGGCGGGCCGGCGGTGCGCAACATGGCGACGGTCGGCGGCAATCTGTTCGCGCCGGCGCCCTATGGCGACTTCGCCGTGGCGCTGCTGGCGCTCGACGCGACGGTGCAGACGACCGACAGCGAGGTACCGGTCGAGGCCTTCCTGGCGGGCCGCGCCGGCGCCCAAGCCGGCTCCGTGGTCACCGGCGTCGGCTTCGACGTGCCGGCGGCCGGGCAGTTCCGTTTTCTGAAAGTGTCGCGCATCAGGCCGAAGGGAATTTCGGTGCTGAGCATTGCCGCCGTGCTGGAGGAGAGCGCCGACGGCACCGTAACCGCCGCGCGCATCGCGCTGGGCTGCATGGCCGAGCATCCGGTCCGCGCCCGCGCGGCCGAGAAGGCGCTGGTCGGCAGCAAGCGCACGAAGGACGGCATCGCGGCGGCGATAGCGGCGGTCGGCGACGGCGTGCGGCCGATCACCGACGCCATCGCCAGCGCCTGGTACCGCAAGGAAGTGCTGCCGGTGCATTTCGGCCGGCTGCTGCTGGAGTAGGTTTCAGGTGGCGTATGCTTCGGTGCCTCGCACCCCCTCTGTCCTGCCGGACTCTCCCCCCTCAAGGGCAGGGCAATCGCATATGACAAACGATGGGGACTTTCGCCGGTTCGTACCCCCCACCCCTAACCCTCCCCACAAGGGGGAGGGAGACTTTGCGGCCGCCATGCCACGCGAAACCGTCGATGACTGACGCCTGGCGAACAGGCCAGCGAATTCCCCTCCCCCTTGTGGGGAGGGGTTAGGGGTGGGGGTAAACTCATGTGCGATTGCCCTGCCCTCAAAGGGGGGAGTGGGGGAGATGTCCGGCAGGACAGAGGGGGGGCGCGAAGTCCGAAACGTCGATAGGGAATCGCCAAGGCGCAGCGGCGGCAGCCGCGCAGGCGCGAGGAGGAGAAGATGGCGAAGGTACCGGTCCAGTTCACGCTGAACGGGGAGGAGAAGGCGGAGTTCGTCGACAGCGGCGCGACGCTGCTCAAGGTGCTGCGCGACAAACTCGGCGACACCTCGCCCAAGGGCGGCTGCCACCAGGGCGCCTGCGGCGCCTGCTCGGTGATCATCGACGGCGAGCTGAAACTCTCCTGCCTGACACTTGCCGAGACCTGCGAAGGGGCGACGGTCGAGACCACCGCCGGTCTGGCGGCGGACGGCGTCATGCATCCGCTGCAGCGTGCCTTCGTCGACGAATTCGCCGCGCAATGCGGCTTCTGCACGCCCGGCATGATCATGGCGGCCAAGGCGCTGCTCGATCAGACGCCGAACCCGACGCGCGAGGACGTGGTCGAGGCGATCTCCGGCAACATCTGCCGCTGCACCGGCTACGAGCCGATCATCCGCGCCGTGCTGACGGCAGCTCGCGCCAACTCGCAGAACGCGGCGTGATGGAGATCATGGCCGCCCCCTCCACCACGCTTCGCGTGGTCCCCCTCCCCCGTAAACGGGGGAGGATCAAGGTCGCGGCAGGCCTCAACGCCCGGATCCTCCCCTGCGAAGCGGGGGAGGGGGACCGCCGAAGGCGGTGGAGGGGGCGCGCTCCGTCAGTCGGAGAAGCTGTACGAGACTCGGGAACTCACCAATGATCCAACTCGCCAAATCTTACTTCGCCGACGAGCGTGCCGACGACCTGAAGGAGCTCGGCCAGGGGCGGCCGCGCTCCGACGTGCCCGGCCATGTGACCGGCAAGACCGCCTATTTCGCTGACCGTACATTTCCGGGGCTGCTGCACCTAAAGATGGTGCGCAGCCCGCATCACCATGCGCGCATCAGAAGCATCGACACGTCGGAGGCGGAAAAACATCCGGGCGTGGTGCGCGTGCTCACCCACAAGGACGTGCCGCACAACGTCTACACCATCCTGATCCTCATCCAGGTCGGGCCGGAGGACGAGCAGGTGCTGGCCGAGGACAAGGTGCGCTGGAAGGGCGAGGCGGTGGTGGCCGTCATCGCCGACAGCGAGCGCGCCGCGGAAGAGGCGGCGGCCAAGGTGAAGGTCGACTACGAGGTGCTGCCGGCCGTGCTCGACATGGAGGCGGCGCTGCAGCCCGGCGCGCCCGTGGTCAACGAATATCACGGCCAGAATTTTTACATGTATGACAGCGGCGAGTGCCGCAAGGTGCGCTTCGGCGACGTCGAAAAAGCCTTTGCCGAGGCCGACCACATGCTCGAGCAGACCTACTGGTCGTCGCCGATCGAGCATGCGCCGACCGAGACGACCGGCTGCATCGTCGTGCCGGAGGGCAACGACCGCTTCACCTGCCACACCAACACGCAGGCGATGTTCTTCACCCTCGACAACACCTCGATCATCCTGCAGATGCCCGGCCACAAGCTGCATATGGTCGGCGGCACGGTGGGCGGCGGTTTCGGCGGCAAGGTCGACGTGACGGTCGAGCCGATCGCCATCCTGGCCTCCAAGCTGACGGGCCGGCCGGTCTCTTTCATCTACAGCCGCTACGAGGAGATGCAGATCTCCTCGCCGCGCGCCGCGGAGAAGATCGTGCTGAAGGACGGGGTGACGAAGGACGGGCGGCTGATCGCCCGCAAGGTGACCGGCTACACCGACGCCGGCGCCTATTCGCGCCACTCGCCCTATGGCGCGCAGAAGGGCGCCGCGCATTATCCTGGCCCCTATACCGTGCCGAACGTGTGGATCGACACCTATTGCGTCTACACCAACCGCACGCCCTCCTCGGCGATGCGCGGCTTCGGCGTCACCATCGCCGACTTCGCGCTGGAGGTGCAGATGGACAAGCTGGCGCGGCTGATCGGCATGGACCCGCTCGAGTTCCGCTTCATCAACGCCTATCGCGACGGCGACATGAAGGCGCACCGGCAGAAAACGGAGGGCGCGGCGCTGATCGAATGCATGCAGGAGGCAGCACGCGCCTCCAACTGGCCGGTGGCCGAAAAATTCATGAAGATGTCTTCCTACCGCAAGGAGGCTTGAGCGATGGCGATCTGGCGCGGCACCGGCGTGGCGGCGGTGAACTATCCCACGGGCATGAATCTCGGCGGCGACCCCAGCCAGGCGCTGGTGCATTCGACGCCGACCGGCAATTTCATGGTGACGCTGTCCTCCGTCGATCTCGGCCAGGGGCTGAAGCAGGTGATGGCGCAGATCTGCGCCGAGACGATCGGCGTGCCGACCGAGCAGGTGATCATCGACACCGCCGACACCGACACCGGCCCGCACTGCATGGGCACCTTCGCCTCGCGCGGCACCCACCGCATCGGCAACGCCGTGATCCAGGCGGCAAAGGAGGCGCGGCAGGTGATGCTGGAAGTCGCGGCCGAGGCGCTGGAGGTGAACGCCGACGACCTCGACACCGACGGCACCGGCAACATCCATGTGAAGGGCGCGCCGCAGAAGGCGATCTCGATCTTCGACACGGCGCTGACCGCGCATTTCAAGCTCGGCCGCTCGATCTCCGGCCGCGGCATGTTTCTGGTGCCGCGCTCCTTCCCGGAGACGGAGACCGGGGCGATGAAGCCGTCGACCTGCTACGCCCATGCCTGCACGGTGGCCGAAGTCGACGTCGACGACGAGACCGGCGAGGTGACGGTGATCTCGGTCAAGAACGTCTTCGAGATCGGCCGGGCCCTCAACCCGAGGATGGTCGAGCAGCAGCTGGTCGGCGGCTCGTGGATGGGCATTTCGCACGCGCTCTACGAGACGACCGAGCCCTATTATCCCAACCGCGAGCATGGCGGCACCGACTTCAACGAGTATCTGATGCCGGGGCCGGGCGACCTCGCCGAGACCGAGATCATCGTGCTGGAGCGGCCGGCGGCGGACGGGCCCTATGGCGCCAAGGGGCCGGGCGAGATGTGCGCCAATCCGCAGATACCGGCCGTCGCCAACGCCATCTTCGACGCCGTCGGCGTGCGCGTCGACACGCTGCCGATCACGCCGGAGCGGATTCTGCGGGCGCTGAAGGACCAGCGGGCCGGGGCGGTGTAGGGAGGATGGAAGCGGTCATGCTCAGTCGCGACCGGCGTGCCCTCTCAAGGGTGGCGCAATCGTACAAGGAAGTTCTGGAAGCGTCGGCCCGCGCAATACCCCCACCCCTACCCCTCCCCTCAAGGGGGAGGGGGATTTTGCGGCCGCTCTGCCGCGCAAAACCGTCGACGATTGAGACCGAGCGGACACGCAAGCCAGTCCCCTCCCCCTTGAGGGGAGGGGTGGGGGTAATTCCATATGTGTTTGCCCTCGCCACAAAGGGGAGGATAAGTCCACCGCACGGTCGGCGCCTTTGCAGGCGGGGAGCGGCATGACCAGAGCGGCCGCCGAAAAGCCCGTCGCATCTCCCGAGGCAGTGGCGTCCCGCCTGGCGGACATGCGCTATCTCGCCGACGACGGGCTCGCCACGGCGATCTTCCTGGCGCTGCGCATGGGCAAGCCGCTGCTGCTCGAAGGCGCGCCAGGGGTCGGCAAGACCGAGGCGGCCAAGGCGGTCGCCGCGCTGCTCGGGCGCGATCTGGTGCGGCTGCAATGCTACGAAGGCATCGACGCCGCGCATGCGCTCTACGAATGGAACTACCAGCGCCAATTGCTTGCCATCCGCCAGGCCGGCGAGCGCGAGATCGACATCTATGACGACCGCTTCCTGGTGGCGCGCCCGCTGCTGCAGGTGCTGCGGGCGCCGCTCGAACGGGTGCTGCTGGTCGACGAGATCGACCGCTCCGACCACGAATTCGAGGCGCTGCTGCTGGAATTCCTGTCGGACTTCCAGATCAGCATCCCGGAGCGCGGCACCATCCGCGCGACCGCGCAGCCGGTGGTGATCCTCACCTCCAACCGCACGCGCGAGCTGGCGGAAGCGCTGCGCCGGCGCTGCGTCTACCACTGGATCGGCTACCCCGACGCCGAGCGCGAGGCGGCGATCATCATGCTGCGCGCAGGCGATGTAGCCGAAGAGACGGCGCGCGCCGTCGCCAACGCGGTGCGCAGCCTGCGCGCCCGGCCGCTGGCCAAACCGCCCGGCATTTCCGAGGCCGTCGAATGGGCCAATGCGGCGACCGTGCTGGAGAAGGGCGGCAGCCCATGGCCGGAAGCGTTCCGCCGGGCGATCGGTGTCCTGATCAAGGACGAGGAGGACCTTTCCTACCTCGCGCCCGACCTCGGCCGCATCGTCGAGGAGGCGCTGGGGTGAACGGAGCGCCGGCTTCCCCCTCCCCCTTGAGGGAAGGGTGGCCGCAAAGCGGCCGGCAGGGGGCGGTCGAGGCCGCGCTCTACGGTCTTTTCGCGCCGCGCGCTGCCGCTTGTACCCCACCCGGCCACCCTCCCCACAAGGGGGGAGGGGGCGCGCTGTGAACCTTCCGCCCGCCGCAGCCCCCTTCCCCGCCTTCGCACGCCTGCTGCGCAGCTTCGGCTTCGCGGTGGCGCCCGAGCAGTCGGCGGGCTTCATGCGTGCGGTGACGCTGCTCGGCCCGCGGTCGATGGAGGATATCCGCCAGGCGGCGCTCGCCACGCTGGCGCCGCCACCAGATCGCCGCCAGGAATTCGAGACGCTGTTTCGTGCACACTTCCACGGCGACGGTTCGGTCGCGGTTGAAGGCGACGGCGAGGAGGAGACCGCCGTCAAAGACGACGGCGTGCCGCGCGAGGATAGCGTCGAAGCCAGGCGCGAGGAGCAAGGCGGCGAGCTCGCCTCGGCGAGGGAACAGCTCAGCGCCAGGCAATTCGTCTCGGACGAGGACCGGCTCGTCGCCTTCCGCCATGCCCTGCCCGGCGCGCTGCCGGCGCGGCGCTCGTTCCGCACGGTGCAGACGCCGTCGCGCGGCGCCGTCGACCTGCGCCGCTCGCTCAAGGAGATCGTGCGCGCCGACGGCGACGTGCCGTGGCCGCTGCTGCGCCGCCGGCAGTCCGTGCCACGCCGGCTGCTGATGCTGATCGACGTGTCGGGCTCGATGAAGCTGCATACGGCCGACTACCTCAAGCTGGCGCATGCCGTGGTGCAGGCGGCCCGTGGCGCCGAGGTGCTGACCTTCGGCACGCGGCTCACCCGCATCACGCCGTCGCTCAGGCTGCGCGATCGCGACCAGGCGCTCGCCCGCGCCGCCGCGCTGGTGGACGACTGGGACGGCGGCACGCGCATCGGGCCGACGCTGCTCGCCTTCCTGTCGGTGCCACGCTTCGCCGCCTTCGCCCGCGGCGCAGCCGTCGTCATCCTGTCGGACGGGCTGGAGCGCGGCGGCCACGCCGAGATGGAGACGGCCATGCGCCGGCTCGCCGCCCGCGCCTTCCGGCTGTCGCTGGCGACGCCGCTCGCCGGCGATCCGCGCTTCAAACCCGAGACGGCCGCGCTGAAGACGATCCTGCCGCTGCTCGACGATCTGGTCGACGGGTCGTCGATCGAAAGCCTGACGCGGTTCATGCTGTCGCTCAAAGGTCCACCCGCCTTCGTATCTGCCCCCTCCACCACGCTTCGCGTGGTCCCCCTCCCCCGTAAACGGGCGAGGATCCAGGGCCTGCCGGCTGCGCCGCTGATCCTCCCCTGCGCGGGGGATGGGGACCACGCGAAGCGTGGTGGAGGGGGCGGGCCGAGGAGCGGCCGGTAAGGCACCAAGGAACACACCATGCAGAAAACCATCGATTCTCACTTCCACATCTGGCGGCAGAAGGACCAGCCCTGGCTGATGGGGCCGATGGTGCCGCGCATCTTCGGCCCCTACGAGCCGATCCGCCGCGACTATCCGATCGGGGAATTTTTGGCGGACCAGGCCGGATCGGGCGTCGAGAAGGCGGTCTATGTGCAGACCAACTGGGCCAGGGAGGATTTCGAGAAGGAGGTGGCCTGGCTGCAGCGGACGGCGGAAGAGACCGGTTGGCCGCATGCCATCGTCGGCTATTGCGACATGACGGTGGACGATGCGCGCCCGCAGCTCGACCGGCTGAAAAAATATCCGCTGCTGCGCGGCGTGCGCATGCAGCTGCACTGGCACGAAAACCCGCAATTCCGCTTCGCGCCGTCGGCGGACCAGGTGGTAGACCCGAAGGTGCGCGGCAATGTCGGCCGGCTGAAGGATTATGGCTTGTCCTTCGACCTGCAGCTTTTCCCGGCGCAGATGAAGGACGGCCTGCAGCTGGTCGGCGAGAACCCGGAGACGGATTTCATCCTGACCCATGCCGGCATGCTGACCGACCTGGCCGCGCCGGTCGTGGACGAATGGAAGACCGGCCTGCGCCTGCTCGCCACGGCACCCAATTTCCACGCGAAGCTCTCCGGACTCGGCACCTTCGTCCACCGCAACGACCCCGAAGTGATCGGCACGGTCGTCGACAATGCGATCGACATCCTCGGCAGCGACCGGCTGATGTTCGGTTCCAACTTCCCGATCGAGAAGCTGTGGACCAGCCATGCCGAACTCGTCGCCGCGCACCGGCAGGCCGTGGCCAGGCATGGGCCGGAGGCCGAGCGCAACGTTTTCTGGAACACGGCGGAGCGGGTCTACCGGCCGGTGTGAGCGCCCGCAGTCGAAATCGCCGTCACTTCTTGACGTAGGCTCCCGGCTGGCGTCCGGACCGCGCCGCCTTGGCGTCCTTCGAATGTTCGGCCGCCGCCGGACCGGCTCCGGACACCTTTTCCGGCGCGGGGCTCGGCGTCGCCTGCCGGCCGCCGGTCTTGCCGCTTCTTTGCGTCGTCTTGTCGCCGCCGCCGCGACCGCCTGTCATCTGTGCCATGGTGGGTTCCTCCAAAGGGACGGACTATAAGCCGGCAAAGGCAGACCGGTTCCGGACGGCACAATCGCATGCGACAAGTTCGGCGAAGACGGCGACCGCCCTACCCGATTCGATGATCGCGACGCGGTTGGCCGCTCCGCGGCGCAGGTCTCACCGCAGGATGCCGGCGACCAGCCCGAGTTCCACCGCCTCGTCGGCGAAAAAGTAGCCATTGCCGGTAGCGCGCTCGAACAGCTCGTCGACGGTGATCCGGCTGCCGTCGATCAGTTCGGCGAAGCCGTCCAACTCCAGCTTGCTGGCCGTCTCGAGCAGAGCCAGTTCCTCGCGCACGATCTGGATGCAGGACTTCATCGGCCCGTTGAGCTGAAGGGTCTTTTCGGTCCGGCGCTCATGGACGAGCAGCACGGCGTCCTCGGTCAGGAAGCGGCACGCCTTCGGGAAGGCCGCGAGGATGGTGACGCCGGCCGAATAGACCACCGTCTTGCCGATGCAGTAGGCGTCGCGCCCGCTATGGGCACGGAACAGCCGGACCTCGTGCGCGATGCGCCTGGCCGCATCGGCGTCGCCGCCCAGCGTGTTCAGCTCAAGCACGAGATGGGCATCGCTTTCGAACACGGCCCTGATCCCGTCGATCGCGTTGAGGACGGCATTGTCGTCGATCAACCCGTAGAGCTGCACGTTGGACCGGAAGAGAAGCTCGTTTGGCGCCAGCATGAAAATATCCTTGATCCGAAAGCCTGCCTGATCCGAAAGGTTTGTCTCTCGAACTGCTCTGCCGCGGCAAAGGTTCCTGTCGATGCGGCGGGTACGCCGAGCGAGCAGGCCACGGAACATTCGAGCCGGCATCCGGGTTCTGTCGTGAGGACAAGGAGATGCAGCATGACCGCCAAGGACCGTATCCCCGAGGATGCCCCGATGCCCGCCCCGACCTGGAAGCCGCAGGTCCGCAAGCCGGAGTCCGGCGATCTTTCCGACGAGAACGCCGGGGAAAAGCGTGAGCCGACCAAGGCCGCCAACAGCGGCGGGACGAAGCCCAGGCATTCGCCGCTGGACAGCAAGGTCGCCAACCGCAATGCGGGAAACAGGCGGGAGGCCGGCGCCACCCCGCGCCCGACCGACAAGCCGCTCGGTTGACGCCGATGAGCGACATTCGGCGACAGGGCGGATGCCTGTGCGGCGCGGTCCGCTTCACGGTCTCGGGCCAGCCCTTGCGGACCGGGCTGTGCCATTGCCTCGACTGCCGCAAGACCAGCGGCTCGACCTTCAGCGCCTTCGCGATCTGGCCACGCTCCGCCTATGAGGCGACAGGCAAGCTCGGCACCCATGAAGGGCGCAGCTTCTGCCCGCGCTGCGGCTCGCGTGTGGCCTCGCTGCGGCCGGACGAGGCGGAGATCATGATCGGCAGCTTCGACGACGCGCCGACCGATCTGGCGCCGCAATACGAGCTGTGGATCGGCCGGCGCGAGACCTGGTTGCAGCATCTGCCCTGGGCGGAGCAGTTCGATCACGACCGCGACGACATGCAGCCCGTCTGAGGAGCGCCGCCCGCTACTCCCACCAAAGCATCGCGCGCGCGATCATCAGCCAGAAGATGCCGAGGACGGCGAAGAAGGCCGGAAAGCCGAAGGCGAACCACATCCGAAAAAGCTGATGGTAGCGTTCGGGTAGAGGAGAGCCCTGCGCGGCAGCGGCCTCCGCAAGGTGGCGCATCTCCATCTGCATCCACACCACCGGCAGCCAGAACACGCCGGTGAGGATGTAAAGCGCGATCGACAGCACGATCCAGCCCTCCGCCAGCGAGTAGCCGAGATGCCAGGCAAGCGCGACGCCGGTGACCGGCTGGGCGATGACGGCGGTGGCGGTGAACAGGAAATCGGCGATCACCACGATGCGGGCCACGCCTGCGATCACTACGGCATTTCCCGTGCGGTGGGCGAGCAGCATGAAGAAGGCGATGCCGGCACCGGTGCCTAAAAGCACGGCCGCGCCGATCACATGCAGGAATTTCAGCACGAAATAGAGCATCAACGCTCCTCCAGGATCGCCAGCGCGACGAGGTGAAGAACCACGATCGGCAGGATCTTCATCAGCGGACCCAGCGGCTCGTTCCAGAGATCGGGCCTGAGAATCGTGCCGGTGAGCGCGTAGAAGACCGAAAGCGCGATCGCGGCGTAGAGCCCGGCCCTGGCGCTGCGCCGCCAGGCGATCAGCGCGCCGATGGCGATGTCGGCGATGGCGCCGGCGACCACCATGGCGGGCGAGAACGCGTCCATGACGGTCGGCTGCAGCAGTTCGAGGCCGCTGCGCCAGCCGGTGGAGAGCGAGATGATGCCGGTCATGATCCAGAAGAACGGCAGCACCACGAAGATCGCCGGCTTGATGAAATAGAGCCGGGCGAACCATTTCTCCTGGACCGTCGCCGGGCGGGCCGCCAGGGCAGCCGGCAGCGCCGCCGGCAGAATGCCGGTGAGCGCGGTCCATGCGGAGGAATCGCCGACCGCGCCGCGCCGGATCTCCTTTGCCGCGTTGCCGCGCAGCGGCGGCCGCCAGCCGAGCGCGGCGGCAAGGTCGCCGAGGCGGTAGAGCAAGGCAGCCGCCCATTCCGGCAGGACGAAGCGCCGCGCCTCGCGCCATCCGAACCAGCGGCGATAGAGCCCGACCACCTCGTCCATGCTGCAAGCTTCGGGGCCGGCCAGCTCCAGCACGGCGCGCGTCGGCTGAGGCCGTTCGAGCAGCAACAGGACGGTCGCGACGACGTCGTCGAGTTGCACCACCTGAAGCCGGCCGGTTGCGGGCATGGACGGCAGCACGGGCAGCGCCGCCAGCCCGCGCAGCAGGGCGCTGGCGCCGAAGGCGGGCCGCCCGAGCACGACAGACGGGCGGAGGATGGCCCAGTCGAGGTCCAGCGCCATCAGCGCCTGGTCTCCGGAGAGCTTTGTCGCCGAGAAGGATGACGGCTGCTCACGGTCGACGCCGATCGCCGAGAAGTGCGCGACCTTGCGCACGCCCGTCCGCGCGCAGGCCTCGAACAGCGCCGCCACGGCGTCGCGGTGGACGGCTTCCATGTTCTCTGCGCCGCTCTCCTGCAAGATGCCGGCGCAGTTGACCACGGCATCGATGCCGGCGAGATGGGAAAGCCAGTGCTCGGGCCGCGTCGCCGCCGCCATGTCGTGCGCGACGATCGGCGGGCGGCCGAGTGCTGCCGGCGCGGTACGGCGCGCCATGCCCGTCACGTCATGCCCGTTCGCGATCAGCCTTGCACAGACTGCCGCGCCGATCAGTCCGGTGGCGCCGGTGACCAGGACTTTCATCCGCTCCGCTTTCCGGCCGGCGGAGCGGGCTTGGGCGCGAGCGGGGCGACGGCCGGACCGCTCAGCACCTCGCCATGCTCGTCGAAGCGTGAGCCATGGCAGGAGCAGTCCCAGGTGCGGTCGACCGGGTTCCAGCCGACGAGGCAGCCGAGATGCGTGCAGACCGCCGACAATGCCGTCACCGTGCCGTCCTCCGTCCTTCGTACCGCAACATACTCGCCGCCGTGACTCACGACACCTCCGCCGTTCGGCGGGATGTCCTCGAAAGCGGTGGCCTTGCGGCCGAGCATCCGGCCGCCGACCAGATCCGCCGCGACCTTGATGTTCTCGGTGACGAAGGTCGGCCCGCCGGCGATCGGCTTGACGCGGGTGGCGTCGAACAGGTCGGCGCAGGCATGCTTTTCGCCGCGGATGCGCTGAGCCAGGATCTCGGCGGCGACCGTTCCCTGGGTGATGCCCCAGGCGTCGAAGCCGACGGCGACGAGCAGGTTGGGATGCGAGGAGCTCGCGGGACCGACGAAGGCGGCGGAATCCATCGAGCGGAAATCCTCGTTGCTCCACAGATGCGACGGCTCGGCGATGCCGAAAACCCGCTTCATGAAGGCGAGCATGTCGGCGACCGCCGTCCCGGCTTCCTTGGGCTCCCCGGTCTTGTATTCGGCACCGGCGACGACGACGAAACGCTGTCCGTCCTTCCCGGCGGTGCGGAAGGAATGGGTCGGGCTGCCGGTGTTGATGAACATGCCGTCGATCTCGACGCCGGCGGGCAACGGTGCCGCGGCGACGGGATGGGCGAAGGGATAGGCCTTTGCGTAGAACAGGCCTTCGTTGACGATGGGCATCTGCGTCGACACCACCACCGTTTCGGCCGTCACCTTGTGGCCGTTGACCTCGAGCACGCAGGGCGTGCTGGCGTCGATGTCGGTGACGCGGCTGTTCTCGAAGATCGAGACGCCGTCGCCGCGCGTCAGGCCGGCGAGGCCGGTGAGATAGAAATAGGGATCGAACTGGTACTGGCCGGAAAAGCGCAGGGCACCTTCGGTGCGCATGGGCACGGCGACGGACGAGCGGAACTCGGCCGGCAGGCCGAGCGCGACGGCGACATCGGCTTCCTCGCGCAGCTGCTCGGCCTGGCGCGCCGTCTCGGCATAGATGAAGGCATCCCGCTCCTCGAGGCCGGCCCGGTCCGGCAGCTCCGCGCAGATGCCGGCGATCTCGCCGACCGCGCGCTGGTTGAAGCGGGCGTAGAGCTGGGCCGCGTCGCGGCCGAAGTCCCGCATCAGCGACGCATATTTGAGCCCGTGCTGCGAGGTCACCTTGGCGGTGGACCGGCCGGTCGCCTGGCGGCCGACGCGGCGCGCCTCGAGCACGACGACCTTCCGTCCGGACCCCCGCAGAAGACGGGCGCAGTGCAGGCCGACGATTCCGGCGCCGACGATGGCGACGTCGACGGCCAGGTCGGCCGCCAGCGCGTCGAACGAGATCGGGGCCGGGCGATCCAGCCATAACGGGGTGCCTTGCTTCGTGCTCATCGGTCAGGCTCCATCTCGCGCCTTTCACGGGCCGGCCGGAGGCGCCCTGCGGGTCGGCTGAACACTTCCTCGGCCGAGCGGTTCAATTCCCTGAGCGATGCCGCGAGCGCGGCACCCCACACGACATGCACGGCGATCATCAGCAGGTTGCGTTCCGACGGATGACGGGTGGCGGGCGCCAGGATGCGTGCTGCCGGAATCCAGCCGAGATAGCTTGCGGCCCAGACGGCAAGGCCATAGCCGACCCCGCCCAGGCGCCGGAACGGCGAGCCGGCATAGAGCGCGCCGGTGAGCGCCCCGAAACCGAAATGCGCCAGCACGGTTCGCGCCGGCGTGTCGCCGCCGTGCAGGCCTGTGCGCTCGGTGATCTCGCGCGGCGGCAGCGGGTAGCGGTCCTCGCCGTGCAGAAGCGGATGCAGCCGGCGCATTGCGGCGGTCATCGCCATCGTCGCCGCAAGACCGGCCAGAGCGCCGAACACCACCTGACGCACGTGCTTCTCCATCGCTGATTTTTCTCAAACCAGCGGCGGCGGAGGTTTGTTCCCGGCATGGCGGCGAGCGCCCGCAAAGGCAGCGGAACGGCGCCGCGAGCAGGCAGCCTACAAGGCCGCCACGAAAGCGAGCGAGCGCTGCATCGCCGCGCGGATATCGGCCAGCGGTACGCGGTCGGGCCGGCGCACCGGGTCGGCGCGGCCGCGGCGGTCGAGCCGCAGCGGCAGCTCGACGGCGACCGGCAGGCCGGGCGGCAAGACCTTCCAGACGGCGCGGTAGTCGATGGCGCCGTCGCCGATCGCCGTGAAGCGCCAGCCATCCGCGCCGCTCGCGACGTCCTTCAGGTGCAGATGGGCGATCGCCTCGACCGCCGGCGCGATGTCGTCTTCAGGCTTCATGCTTTCGTGGCTGTAGGTGAACACGTTGCCGACATCGTAGTTCAGCCGGACATGCGGTGAACCGATCTCGCGGACCAGCGCCGCGCCCTCCCCGCCGTTGCCGATCAGCGCGCCAGAACCGTGGCCGGGATTTTCCAGCGCCAGGACGATATCCGCGGCTTCGCATCGCGGCTGCACTGCCTTGATGACCGACAGGATGCGCCGGCGATCGGCGGCCTGCCCGGCATTGGTGATGACGAAGCGGGCCCCGAGTGCCGAGGCGAAGCCGATGCGCCGCTCCAGCATGGCCCCGGCACCGGCTTGGCCGAGATCGAGATGCGCCGAGATCGCCGTGACCGACAGGCCGGCGCCGGCGATCAGCCCGCCGAGCCGGGCCGCGCCGGCGTCGGAGAAGGCGGTCTCGTCGAAATCGACATAACCCTTGATGTAGGCGGGCTCGACCCAGCGGCAGCCGGCGGCCGCGATCTCCTCGATCGCGGTCTCCATGCCGTACCCGTCGAACAGCGCGGTCGAGACGGAAACGGTGCGTGTCATGAGGGTCTCCCGACCGGGTGCGAGGTCTCCTTCGGGCTCTCCCGCCAGAAGGGAGGAGGTCAGCGAGCGTGACACTCTCCCTCCCCTCGTTGGCAGGGCACTCGCTCACGGAGCCTTCTGGAAAGTCGCGAGGTCCGATACCCCCACCCCTAACCCCTCCCCACAAGGGGGAGGGGAATCTTGCTGGCTCTCCGCGATGCGCCAATCGTCAACGGTTTCGCGCGGCGTAGCGGCCGCAAAGTCCCCTCCCCCTTGTGGGGAGGGGTTAGGGGTGGGGGTAAGCAAGCGATTGCCTTGCCAAAATCAGGCGCCCTTGCCGTAGACGATGAGCTCGGCCGCCTCCTTGACCTTGGCCGGCGACAGCGCGTCGCGCCATTCGTCCCGCACCACCACACCCTTGGCGAAGCGCATCAGCCGCAGCGCCGCGTCGGACGGCACCTTCGGCGAAAAGCCGAACCACATGGCGATCTCGACATTGAGGTGGCCGATGAGGAAGTCGAGCGCCGCCTGGCGCGGAATGCCGTATTTCTTCTCGCACTCCTCGACCGCCTCGACCATGGTGTCGACGAAGGGCATCGCCACCATCTCCGACAGGCCCGGCTCCAGGATGGCGAGCTGCTCGACGCTGACGCGGTAGGAGTTGATGATCGGCGACCACATCGCCCGGCAGATCTCCTCGCCGAGCGCATAATGCTCCTCAGGTCCCTGCATCAGCGCGCAGACGATCGACTGCCGGGCGATGCCGCCGTGATAGTCGCGCCGCGCCGCCCAGTCGGTCTCGTCGTTGAACAGCGGCGGATGGCAGGGATGGCCGACGAAATAGGTGAGATCCGGCCGGTCCTTCGGCAGGTCGTCGGCATAGGGTGCGGCCGCGTCGAGGATCAGCAGCATGGTGCCGGTCTCCAGCTTCGGCGAAAGGTCCGCCGCGACCTTGCCGATGACGTTGTCCGGCAGCGCCAGCACGACCACCTTCGCGCCCTTGACGCCCGCATCGACGTCGACGGCGGCGATGCCGGCCTCGGCCAGGCGCTGGCGGCCCGGCTCGCCGATCTCGACGGCGCGCACGTCATAGCCGGCGTCGACCAGCTTTCGGGTGACGCGGAACCCCATCTTGCCGCCCGAACCGAGCACGGCGACCGATGTTTTCATGAAAACCTCCCTTGCATTCTGTGAGTGCGAAAAGCGTTGGTGAAGACCTAGCCGAATGCCTGGAGCGCCGCGGCCAGCGCGGGATGGCTGCGGGCAAAGTCCTTTGCCGGAATGCCTTGCTTCGCCGCCTGCCAGGCCTCGTGGATGCTGCGCACCCCGGCCTCGGCCCCGTCGGGATGAGCGACGATGCCGCCTCCGGCGCAGTAGATGAGATCCTCGGAGCCGAGCAGCCGATAGGTCTCCTCCGCCTGCACGGCCGACTGCGCCGAGGAAAACACCGGCATCACCGTGTCCGGCCGGTCGGGGCGCCGGAACATCGGCGTCAGACACTCCCTGGCCGAGGCGATGACGCTGTCGTCGGGCTCGCAGAACTTGTTGGAAAGCCCGTTGACGTGCAGGTGGTCGACGCCGGCCAGCCGCCAGAACTTCTGATAGGCGCGGTAGCTCATGCCGAGCGCCGGCGAGCGGTGGTAGAGGCCCCAGCCGGCGCGGTGGCCGTGCAGCGCCACCGAGGCGTGCCGGCGGATCTCGATGACGCCGCTCAGCCCGACCGAGTTCAGCACCAGCATGGCGGCGGTGCCGCCGCGCTTCTCGATCACGTCGAGCTGGCGGCGCATGGCGTCCATATCGCCGGAGATGTTGACGGCATACATCGCCTTGCGGCCGGTGCGGTCGGCGTGGCGATCGATGACCTGCATCACCGCCTCGAAGCGCCGGGCGAAGGGCGAATGCGGCGGGTCTCCCATCAGTTCGTCGTCCTTGAGGAAGTCGAGGCCGGCGGAGATCATCCGGTCGGCCAGTTCGGCGGTCGCCTCCGGCGTCAGCCCGACGCTCGGCTTGACAATGGTGCCGACGATCGGCCGTCCGTGGACGCCGGTCAGCCGGCGCGTGCCCTCGACGGCGAAGGCGGGGCCGGGATAGGCCTCGGTGAAGGCGTCGGGCAGGTCGAGCTCGAGCAGCCGCAGCGCCGAGAAATGGTGCAGCTCGAACAGATTGCCGAGCACCGTCGACCAGACCGAGGAGAGGATCGTCCCGGTGTTTTCGAAGTTCCAGGAGATCGTGACATGGGCGCGGCGCGGGCGGGCCGAGGCCTCAGCCTTGGGCGGACGCGAGAACGGCAGGCTTTCCCCCTCCGCCTCGCCGATCTCCTCGATCCGCTCGACCCTGGCGCCGTAGCGCGCCAGCAGCTCCGGCGTCTCGCCGGGAATGGCGCGGAAGGTGCCGCTCGACTGCTCGCCGGCCATTGCCGCCGCCGCCTGCTCAAGCGGATAGCGTGTCTCGATCAGGTAGGTGGCGAGGATGCGGTCGGACAAGGGCGGCCCCGAATCGGCGTGGCGATGCGGGCTGGATAGCACCCTTTGGAGTTCATGTCATCATATCAGTTTGCCGGGAGCGAACCTCGGATCAGGCGTCCGCCTCCACCTTCATCGGCTCGCCCAGTACCTTGTAGAGGTCGTTCGCCCGCGTGATGTGGTCGGCCATCATGGCGCTGGCGGTGGCGGCATCGCCGGCGGCGATCGCCTTGTGGATCTTCTCGTGCTCCTCGATGGTGAGCCGCTCGGCGCCGCGCACCGACACGAGATCGCGCTTGAAGCGCGACAGCCAGTCGAGCATGCCCTTGGTGACGGCCGCCACCATCGAATTGCCGCTCATGTCGGCGATAAGGCCGTGAAAGGCCATGTCGGCGGCGACGAAGCGCGCATGGTCGCCGCGCGCCTCCTTGAGCTCGCGGATCGAGGCGGCGAGCCGGTCGAGGTCGCGCGCCGTGGCGTTGCGCGTCGCCATGCGCACCAGCGCGGTTTCCAGCCAGAGGCGGGCTTCCTTCAGCTCCTCCAGGCCGCGCGGGCTGGTGGCGAGCAGCATGATCATGGCCGCCGAGATCTGGTCGACCAGCACCTCGGCGGTCGGATTGATGACGCGGGCGCGCTCGCCATGCGAGATCTTGATCAGCCCCATCTGCTGCAGCGACAGCATCGCCTCGCGGATGGAAGGCCGGCCCACGCCGATCATGCTCATCAGTTCGCGCTCCGACGGCAATTGCGAGCCCGGCGGGAATTCCGACGTGGAGATCGCCGCGATCAGGCGGTCGAGCACTTCCTGGTAGAGCTTCTTCTTGTGGACAGGCTCCATGCCGATGCCTTCCTGCTGCTGGTCGGCCCGTTCTACTGGACGTTCCCGGGCGACACAATCATCGCCAAAACCACGCATCGTGGCAATGATTGACATGACATATATGATGACCTAACGTGTTGTCACGACCCCCTTTGAGGTCGGCAGGTTGGAAGGCGCGCCGCGATGGCGCGTCCCGCGTTTCTGGGAGGGAAATGCCAATGACAATCAACAGACGTGATTTCACCGTGGGCGCGCTGACGGCCATCGCCGCGGCCAGCGGCCTCACCGTCGCGGTGCGCGCACAGGGCACCAAGACCATCGCCGTCCTCTTCGACGGCCTCTATTCGGAGTTCTGGGTGGCGGGCATCCAGATCATCCGCGACGACCTGAAGAAACGCGGCTTCGAGATCATGGAAGCCATCTCGGACCAGGACGACAACAAGCAGTTCGAGCAGGTGCGCGCCGCGATCGCCCGCAAGGTCGACGGCATCATCATCGTGCAGACCGATTCCAACGCCGTCATTCCGGCGATCAAGGCGGCCAACGCTGCCAACATCCCGATGGTGCATTTCAACCGGCCACCGGCCGAGACCGACGCCTTCTCGGTCGCCATCCAGGCCGACAACCAGAAGATCTCGCGCGACGCCGTCACCTATTCCTGCGAGGTGGCGAAGGCATCCGGCAAGAAGCACAAGGCGGCGATCCTGATCGGCGACCTCGGCGACCCCAATGCCATCCAGCGCCGCGACGGATTCCAGGAGGCGGTCGACAAGTTCCCTGACGCGATCGAGGTGGTGGCCAAGATCCCGACCGAGTGGAACGCCGACACCGCCTTCGCCGGTCTGACCAACGCGCTGCAGGCCAATCCCGACATCTCCTTCATCTTCACCTCCTCCGACTTCCTCATCCCGCAGATCCAGCAGGCGCTGAAATCCGCCGACAAGTGGTATCCGGTCGGCGACGACAAGCATGTCATCTTCACCGGCTTCGACGGCTTTCCCGATGCCTATGCGCTGATGAAGGACGGCTACATGGACGCCTGCGGCGTGCAGAACCTGTTCTACGAGACCGAGCTCGCCATCCAGGCCATCCTCGACCTGCAGGAAGGCAAGAAGGTCGACAAGCTGCTGCTCGACCCCGGCTTCGCCATCACCCAGAAGAACATGGAGGAGAAGAAGGAGGAGATGTGGGGTTACGTGCTGTGGAAGGCGAAGAACGCGGGCTGAGCGGGGAACGCACGCATCAGCTGCATTTCCTGATCAAGCACCCCCTCACCGGCCCTTCGGGCCACCTCTCCCCCTGCCAGGGGGAGAGGAATCGCGGTGGCTGCGCCGGCGCCTCTCCAGCTTGGGTTCCTCGCCCCCACGAAGTGGGGGAGAGGTGGCGAGCCCGAAGGGCGAGACGGAGAGGGGGCGCTACGAGGCAGCGAAGGATCGAAGGCCTTCGACAAAATTCCTCCCGGACCGACCGGGCCGCCCCCGGACAGCGTGAGCGGGCGGCCCGGTCGTAAACGAAGTTCCACCACGAGCGACCCGGACATGACCGCAGTGCCGCCCGCACAACTCGCCCGAACCGCCGGCGCAAGCGCCGGAATGACGCGCTTCATCAGGCCGATCCTGTCGGAATATTTCGTGCTGGTGCTGTGCGTGCTCTACGTCGCGGCGATCTATCCCTTCGTGCCCGAGATCGTCACGTGGGGCGTGTGGTCGAACATCCTGAGCGACATGATGCCCCTGCTGGTCGTGGCGATCGGCCAGACCTTCGTGCTGATCGTCGCCGGCATCGACCTCTCCGTCACCGCTATCATCTCGATGGCGGCGGTCGTCGGCGCCTCGGTGATGACCGGCAATGGCGGCTATCTCGGCGGCAGCGCGCTCGCCGTGCCCGCCGCGATCCTGGCGATGCTGGCCGTCGGGCTGGGCATCGGCGCGATCAACGGTCTCTCGGTGGTCAAGCTGAACATGCCGCCCTTCATCGTCACGCTGGCGACCCGCATGTTCGTCGCCGGCGCCGCCATCTGGTACGTGACCTTCCACTCGACCTCCTCCTCGATTGCCGGCCTGCCGGACGCCTTCACCGGCTTCGCCACGGGCTCGCTCGCCGGCCTGCCCTATACGGTGATCGTCGCCGGGCTGATCGCGGTCGCTGCGCACATGCTCCTGTCGCGCACCCGCTACGGCCGCTGGATCTATGCCGTCGGCGCCAATCCCAAGGCGGCGCGCGTTTCCGGCATTCCGGTGGAGCGCACCATCCTGATGACCTTCCTGATCAGCGGCGCCTGCGCCTCGGTGGCGGCGATGATGTATGCCTCGCGCATGCAGACGGGCTCGCCGATCGCCGGCGAGAACATCCTGCTCGACGTCATCGGCGCGGTCGTCATCGGCGGCACCAGCCTGTTCGGCGGCAAGGGCAAGATCGTCTGGACGGTGTTCGGCGTGCTGTTCCTGCTCATCCTCGACACCTCGATGAAGCTGCTCGGCGCCTCGCTGTTCGCCATCTACATCATCAAGGGCAGCGTCATCCTGCTGGCGGCGATGATGGACACGCTGCGCAACCGCATCCTGACGGAGCGCTGAGGGATGGCCGACGGAACCATGCCGCTGCTCGAGGTCGAGGGCCTGCGCAAGAGCTTCTTCGGCGTCACCGTGCTGCACGACGTCGGCTTCTCGGTGAAACCCGGCGAGGCGCTCGGCCTGGTCGGCGAGAACGGCTCGGGCAAGTCGACCAGCATGAACATCCTCGGCGGCGTCCACCAGCCGGACGCCGGCGAGATGCGCCTCGACGGCAAGCCCTACGCGCCCGCCGACCCGAAGGCCGCGATCGCCGCCGGCGTCGCCTTCATCCACCAGGAACTCAACCTCTTCCAGAACCTCTCCATCGCGGAAAACCTGTTCGTCGACGCCTTTCCCCGCCGCGGCGGGCTGCTGCCGCTGATCGACCGCAAGGCGATAAGCGCGCGCACCGAAGCGGTGCTGAAGGAGGTCGACCTGCACATGAAGCCGTCAACCGAGGTCGCCCGGCTGAGTCAGGGCGAGCGGCAGCTGGTCGAGATCGCCAAGGCGCTGTCGCGCAAGGCCCGGCTGATCATCTTCGACGAGCCGACCACCTCGCTGACCCGGCCCGAGGTCGAGCGGCTGTTCGCCATCATAGAGCGGCTGAAGCAGCGCGGCATCGCCATCATCTACATCAGCCACGCGCTGGAGGACGTGATGGCTACCTGCGAGACCATCACCGTGCTGCGCGACGGCCATCTCGCCGGCGCCGGCGCGGCGAAGGACCTGTCGCTGCAGCAAATCATCGCCATGATGGTCGGGCGCTCGATCGACACCATCTATCCGCAGCGCCCTGGGACGGCCGGCACGGAGGTGGCTTTCTCGGTCTCGGGCCTGACCCAGCCCGGCGTCGCGGAGAACATCGGCTTCGACATCAAGGCCGGCGAGATCGTCGGCCTCGCCGGCCTGATGGGCTCCGGCCGCTCCGAGCTGGCGCGCATGATCTTCGGCCTGGATTCCTTCCGCGAGGGCAGGATCGAGATCGGCGGAAAGCCGCTCTCCGAGCCGACGCCGGTCAAGGCGATGGAGGCGGGCATCGCCTTCCTCACCGAAGACCGGCGCGGCGAAGGCCTGCTGATGGATTTCACCATCGCCGAGAACACCGTGCTCGCCTCGCTGCGCGACGTCGCCGGCGCCTTCGGCATCCTCGACGGCGGCAAGATCGCGAAGGTGTCGCTGGAGATGGCCTCCGCCATGCGGCTGTCGACCGACAAGGTCGGCGAGGTCAAGGTGAAGCATCTTTCCGGCGGCAACCAGCAGAAGGTGGTGATCGGCAAATGGCTGCGCCGCCAGCCGAAGCTGTTCATCCTCGACGAGCCGACGCGCGGCATCGACGTCGGCGCCAAGCAGGAAGTCTACCGCATCATCAACGGGCTGGTCGAGCGCGGCAGCGCCGTGCTGCTGATATCGTCGGAGATCGAGGAGCTGATCGGCCTGTCCGACCGTATCCTGACGATCTCGCGCGGCGAGATCACCGGCTCCTTCGACCGGCGGCCGTTCGACCGGGAGGCGATCATGACGGCGGCGGCGGGACTGACCGCAAGGTTGGAGGCGGCGTTATGAAACTGGGCAGCCGCGCGCTTCTGCTCATCCTGCAGAACGCCCCCTACCTGCTGTTCATCGTGCTGCTAGTTGTGTTCGGCCTGATGTCGGACCGCTTCCTCGCGCTGGCGAACTTCAGGAACATCATCATCCAGGCGGCGCCCATCGCCATCCTGGCGATCGGCATGACCTTCGTGCTCCTGACCGCCCAGATCGACCTGTCGGTCGGCGGCAGCATGTATCTCACCGCCAGCGTGCTGGCGCTCTACCTCACCGGCATTCCCTGGCCGATCGGCCTGGCGGCGGTGCTGATGCTGGCCGGCGCCATCGGCGCCGTCAACGGCTTCGTGGTGACGCGCTTCGGCATAGCTTCCTTCATCGTGACGCTGGCGACGCTGTTCATATTGCGCGGCATCGCTATGTATCTGTCGAACACCCGCACGCTGATGTTCGAGGACCAGATACTCACTCTCAACCGCGCCACCGTGCTCGGCATCCCCTCGGCGATCTTCGCCTTCCTCGTCGTCTTCGCCATCGCCTGGGTGGTGCTGCACCAGACGCCGTTCGGCCGGCAGGTCTACGCGGTCGGCGGCGACCCGGAGGCGGCGCGCAAGGCCGGCCTGCCGGTCGGCCGCATCGTCTTCGCCTGCTTCGTCATAGCCGGGCTGTGCGCCGGCATAGGCGGCTTCGTGTCGATCACCCAGATCGGCGCGGTCGGCCCGAAATACGGCGACCAGATCGAGTTCGCGGCGATCGCCGCGGCGGTACTGGGCGGCGTCTCGCTGTTCGGCGGGCGCGGCAGCGTGTCCGGCACCGTGTTCGGCGCCATCCTGATCAAGTCGGTCCAGAACGGGCTCAACATCATCAATGCCGACCCGTACATCTATCCGCTGGTGACGGCGGCGATCATCTTCCTCGCCGTCGCCATAGACGGCCTGCGCACCCGCATCATCGAGAGGCTGGAGCGGCGGACCATCCGTCCGCTGGCAGCCGAGTAACCGGACTGGAGATTGACTGACATGACCACGGTCGCGCTGATCGGCGCCGGCGGCAAGATGGGCTACCGCCTTGCCGGCAAACTGAAGGACTCGCGCTTCGATCTGCGCTACGCCGAGGTGAGCGAGGCCGGACGCGAGCGGCTGAAGACCGGGCTCGGGCTGGACAGCGTCGACACGGCGGCGGCCGTCGACGGCGCGGCGGTGGTGGTCCTTGCCGTGCCCGACACCGCGATCGGCAAGGTCGCCGCCACGATCGAGAAGGATTTGAGGCCCGGCACCATGCTGGTGATCCTCGACGCAGCGGCGCCCTTCGCCGGGCACATGCCGCGGCGCGACGACCTCACCTATTTCGTCACCCACCCCTGCCACCCGCCGATCTTCAACGACGAGACCGAGCCGGCGGCCAAGCGCGACTTCTTCGGCGGCGTCGCCGCCAAGCAGCACATCGTCAGCGCGCTGATGCAAGGGCCGGACGAGGCCTATGGGCTCGGCGAGGAGATCGCCAAGATCATCTGGGCGCCGGTGATGCGCTCGCACCGCATCACGGTGGAGCAGATGGCGATGCTGGAGCCCGGCCTGTCGGAGACGCTGTGCGCCAGCCTGCTGGTGGTGATGCGGGAAGCCATGGACGAGGTGGTGGCGCGCGGCGTGCCGAAGCAGGCGGCACGCGATTTCCTGCTCGGCCACATGAACGTGCTCGGCGCAGTGATCTTCGAGGAGACGCCCGGCGTGTTCTCCGACGCCTGCAACAAGGCGATCGAGTTCGGCAAGCCGATGCTGATGCGCGACGACTGGAAGCGCATCTTCGAGCCGCGGGAGCTCGCCGACTCCATCCGCCGCATCACCTGAGAGGAGGTTGCCATGCTCAACGGCGCGCTGATCGGCTGCGGCTTCTTCGCCATGAACCAGCTCAACGCCTGGCGCGACATCGAGCGCGAGGGTGGTGGTGCGCGCATCGTCGCGCTGTGCGACCGCGATCCCGACCGGCTGGCCGCGGCAGCGACCCGCTTCGGCATCGCGCGCACCTACCCGGACGCGGCCGAGATGATGGCGCGGGAGACGCTGGATTTTGTCGACATCGCCACCACGGCGCCGAGCCACCGCGGGCTGGTGGAGCTCGCGGCCGCCAACCGGCTGCCGGTGATCTGCCAGAAGCCGGTGGCGCCGACCTTCGACGACGCCAAGGCGATGGTCGCCGCCTGCGAGGCGGCCGGCGTGCCCTTCATGATCCACGAGAATTTCCGCTGGCAGTCGCCCCTGATCGCGGTGCGCGAGGCGATCGACGGCGGCGCCATCGGCACGCCGTTCTGGGGGCGGGTGTCGTTCCGCTCGGGCTACGACGTCTATGCCGGCCAGCCCTATCTCGCCGAGGGCGAGCGTTTCATCCTGGAGGATCTCGGCGTGCATGTGCTCGACACCGCGCGCTTCCTGTTCGGCGATGTCGCCGGCGTCGCCGCGCGGACCAACCGGGTCAACCCGCGCGTCAGGGGCGAAGACGTGGCGACCGTGCTTCTGTCGCACGAGAACGGCGCCACCTCGATCGTCGACTGCAGCTATTCGAGCCGGCTCGAGCAGGAGCTGTTCCCGCAGACTCTTGTCGAGATCGACGGCTCGGACGGCTCGATCCGGCTCTCGGCGAACTACCGGCTGGCGGTGACCGGCAAATCCGGCACGGAGGTCCGCGACGTGTCACCGCCTCTGCTGCCCTGGGCCGAACGGCCGTGGCACAACGTCCAGGAAAGCGTGCTGCTGATCCAGCGGCACTGGGTCGACTGCCTGCGTAGCGGCAAGGCGCCGTCGACCTCGGGACGCGACAATCTCGGCACCTATGCGCTGGTGGAAGCCTCCTACCTCAGCGCCGCCACCGGCCAAACCGTCGATCCGCGAACGCTGTGATGGTCGAAACCGTTTCACCCCTGCGGATCCGTTCGGGGCGCCTCCCCTTACCGGGAAATGCTGGCTGGCGTCCAGCGCCCTCGTGGTTCGACAAGCTCACCATGAGGGCTACGGATAGGCTTCGCGTGCCGCGACTGTCGTTGCGCCGTTCGCCGATGGCGGTTGGCGCGGTGATCCCAGCAGCCCTCATGGTGAGCTTGTCGAACCACGAGGGCGCCAGGCGCGACCTGAAATGCCAGCAGCGACGGAATGCCCAGCCATGAGATGCGAACCGCTGGTATGAGCAAATCCGCGACACGCCTCGAAATCCTCTACGGCACCGATGAGCCGCCGGCCGCCTCGCGCTGGCTGACGGCCGGGCCGCTCGCCGCCGAGTTCAGCGACGGCAACCTGCGGGCGATCTCCTGGCACGGCCAAGAGGCGCTGCGCGCCGTCTCCTATCTCGTGCGCGACGAGAACTGGGGCACCTGCGCGCCGCAATTCGCCGACCTGAAGGTCGAGGAGCAGCCGGACCGCTTCGCCGTGAGCTACCGTGCGTCGTGCAAGGCGGCGGACGGGGCGACGCTGACCTACGAGGCGCGCATCGAAGGCGATGCCGGCGGGCGTCTCGTCTTCGACGTCGCCGCCCTGCCGGACCGCGATTTCGGCACCAACCGCTGCGGCTTCTGCATCCTGCACCCGATCGTCGGCGTGGCCGGCGAGCCGGTCGAGGTCGAGCATGTCGACGGCTCGGTGGAAGAGGCGCGCTTTCCCGAGACGATCGATCCGGCGCAACCCTTCTTCGACATGCGAGCGATCACGCACACGGTAACGCCGGGCGTCACGGCGACGTGCCGCATGGAAGGCGACGCCTTCGAAATGGAGGACCAGCGCAACTGGACGGACGCCTCCTACAAGACCTATGTGCGGCCGCTTGCCCTGCCCTGGCCCTACGAACTGCGCGCCGGCGAGGCACAGCGCCAGGCGATCACGCTGACACTTTCAGGCACGCCGGCAGCGCCGCGCTCGGCAGCAGATCGGCCGATAGTCATCACCATTGGCGACGAGACCGGCGCGGCGCCCGATTTCGGGCTGGTGGTCACGCCGGAGGAGACCGCGGCGACATTGGCGGCAATCGAAGCGCTCGCCGAGGTCGGGCCACGCCACCTGATCCTGCACTACAACCCCGCCGAGGGGCACAGCGCGGCAGCACTTGCCGGCTTCGCGAAGCTCCTGCGGCGACTTCCGCTGCCGGCCACGCTGGAATGCGTGCTGCCCTGCCGCGACCGGCCGGAGGCGGAGCTGCGCGAGACCGCGCGGCTGGTGGCCGAAGCGGACCTGTCGCTGTCGGCACTGGCGGTCAGCCCGGCGCCCGACCTGAAATCGACGCCGCCCGGCAGCACATGGCCTGACTGTCCGCCGCTCGACGAGATCTATCGCGCTGCGCGCAAGGCGTTTCCCGGCGTGCCGCTCGGCGGCGGCATGTTCAACTATTTCACCGAGCTCAACCGCAAGCGGCCGCCGGCCGAACTGCTCGACTTCGTCACCCACACGACGGCGCCGCTGGTGCATGCAGCGGACGACCGCAGCGTCATGGAGACGCTGGAGGCGCTGCCCTTCGTCACCCGCTCGGTGCGCGCCATCTTCGGCGACAAACCTTATCGGATCGGCCCGTCGGCGATCGGCATGCGCCACAATCCTTATGGCGCACGGCTCGCCGACAATCCCGGCGCGGCAAGGCGCATGACCATGGTCGCCGACGAGCCGCGCCAGAAGGGCCTGTTCGCGGCGGCGTGGATGATCGGCTACGCCGCGGCGACCGCCCCGGCCGGCCTGACGCATCTGACGCTGGGCGCGCTCACGGGCCCGTTCGGCGTGGTCGACGCGGGCGGGCGCAGGCCAGCCTTCCATGCCGCGCGCGCTCTCGCTTGGTTATCCGGGCTGACGATGCGCGTGGCGGAAAGCAGCGACCCGGCAAAAGTGCTGGCGCTCGCTGCCGGCCGGACCGTGCTGGTCGCCAACCTGACGGCTGATGCCGTGTCGGTCGAGGTGCCGGGAGCAGCGAGGGCGGAAGTCCTGGACGAGGAGAGCTTTGCCGCGGCGGCCGAGGGCCGGGCGTTGCCCGAGCGCCCGCTCGACGGAACGCGCTTGCGGCTCGGCGCCTACGGCTTCGCGGCCGTCGCGACGGAAAGCCCCCGCCCGTGAAGCCGCTGCTCAGCTATTACGGCGACGATCTCACCGGCTCCACCGACGTGATGGAGGCGCTGGAGCTGCGCGGCATCCCGACGGTGCTGTTCGCCGGCATTCCGGCGCCAGAGGTCGCCGCCCGTTTCGCCGGGCACAGGGCGATCGGCATCGCCGGCACCAGCCGCAGCGAGACGCCGGAATGGATGGACGCGCACCTGCCGCCGGTCTTCGCCTGGCTCAAGGCGCGGGACGCGGAGATTTGCCACTACAAGGTCTGCTCGACCTTCGATTCCAGCCCGACCGTCGGCAGCATCGGCCGGGCGCTGGACATCGGGGCGGACATCTTCGGGCAGGCCTCGACGCCGCTGGTCGTCGGCGCGCCCGAGCTCAGGCGCTACACCGCCTTCGGCAATCTGTTCGCGGCGTTCCGCGGCGACAACCACCGCATCGACCGCCACCCGGTGATGAGCCGCCATCCGGTGACGTCGATGCACGAGGCGGATTTGCGCCTCCATCTGGCCCGGCAGACGGACAAGCCGGTCGGCCTGGTCGACCTCGTCCGCCTCAAGCAGGGCATCTCGGCCGAGGCCCTGGATGCGGTCTTCGCGGCCTTTCCGATCGTCCTGCTCGACGTTCTGGACGCGGAGACCCAGCGGATCGTCGGCAGCCATCTGTGGCGCCGGCGCAAGCTGTCGCCTTTCGTCGTCGGCTCGTCGGGCGTGGAATATGCGTTGACCGCCGAAGGCGCAGACACGCCGCTCGCCGGCCGGCGGCATCAATTCGACCGGCCGGGCACGCGCGGTCCGATCGCCGTGGTTTCCGGTAGTTGCTCGCCCACCACCGAACGCCAGATACGCTACGCCGAGACGCGCGGTTTTGCCGGCATCGCGCTGGACGCAGCGGCGCTTGCGACGGACAACGCGGCCGGCGAGATCGACCGCGCCGTCGCGGCCGGGGCGGAGGCGTTGCAATCCGGCAGGAGCCCGCTTCTCTACACCGCGCTCGGCGGCCAGACGCCCGGCACCGATCTCAAGGGCCGTGATCACCTGATCGGCATCGGCCTCGGCCGCATCCTCGACACGCTGGTGCGCCGCTTTGCTCTCGGGCGGGCCGTGGTCGCCGGCGGCGACACATCCAGCCACGCCATCGCAGAGCTCGGCATCGAGGCGCTGGAATGCCGCATCCCGCTGGCGCCCGGCTCGCCGCTCTGCACCGCGCACAGGCGCGACGGCGGCGCGATCGAGATCGCCTTCAAGGGCGGACAGGTCGGCGACGACGATTATTTTGTGCTGGCCCGCGACATCTGACGTTGAGGCGTCTGAAGCGATGGTATAATGAGTATGCCAGAAACTTGGGGAGAAGCTTGGATTTCAGCCGAAAATCGGCTGATGTTTTGATGGGAGGTCATATATGTTGAGCAGACTCACGGCATTTTCCTGCGCGGTCTTCACCGCGCTTGCGGGTTGGGGCATGGCGGGCACGGCAGAAGCTTCGTCCGACAAGCCGGTGATCGCGCTGTCGAATTCCTTCTACGGCAACACCTGGCGCCGCCAGATGGTCGACGCCTTCACGGCGGAGGCCGAGAAGGCCAAGGCGGAGGGCAAGATCGCCGACTTCGTCGTGCTGAACGGCGACGGCAGCGTCAACCAGCAGAACAGCCAGATGGCCGAGCTGATCCTGCGCGGCGTAGACGCCATCGCCATCAACGCGGCGTCGGAGACGGCGCTGAACGGGCTGGCCGAGAAGGCCTGCGCCGCCGGGATCGCGGTGGTCGCCTTCGACTCGCTGCTGACCGCCGACTGCGCCTACAAGCTGTCCTTCGACTTCACCGGCTACAAGACCGAGCAGGCGAAGGCGACGCTCGACCTCATCGGCAACAAGGGCAACGTCATCGTCGTGCGCGGCGTCAAGGGCTCCGGCCCGGACAATCTGATGTATGCCGCGCAGAAGGCGGTGCTGGACGCCAATCCGGACGTCAAGGTGGTCGCCGAGGTCTTCGGCCAGGCGACGGCATCGGTGGCGCAGTCGGCCATCGCCAACGTGCTGCCCAGCCTGCCGCAGGTCGACGCCGTGCTCGGCCAGGGCGGCAGCGACGATTTCGGCATCGCCCAGGCCTTCGTGCAGGCCGGCGGCCCCTATGCCGAAAAACTGCCGGTGATCGAGGGCGGCGGCTCCAGCGACTTCGTCATCTGGTGGAACGACCAGGCGGCCAAGGGCTACAAGACCACCTCGATGAACACGACGCCGGGCATCGGCGGCGCCGCCTTCTGGCTCGCCTACGAGATCGTCAAGGGCGCCAAGCCGGCCAAGGAGATGAACATGCCGGTCGCCGTGGTCGAGCCCGCCAATCTCACGGAGATGGCGAAGGACCTGAAGCCCGGCTTCATCATCAGCCCGAGCTACAGCCAGGAATGGGTCAAGCAGAACCTGGTCGACAAGACGCAGTGATCCTTCACCCACGGAATGCCAACGGCCGCTGGCGACAGCGGCCGTTTTCATCGAGAACAGTGCGATGAACGCTTCGATGGAGATCGACACCATCCGTCCGCCGGCCGCTCGACCGGCGCCGGATGCCCTGCTTTCGCTGGCGGGCGTCGCCAAGACCTATGGCAGCACCCGCGCCGCGCAGGCGATCGACCTCGACGTCGCCGCCGGCGAGGTGGTCGGGCTGGTCGGTGCCAACGGCGCCGGCAAGAGCACGCTGATGCGCATCGTCTGCGGCGTGACCGAGCCGGACACGGGCACGATGGCGTTCGGCGGGCGGCCGGTCGACCTCGCCGCCTTCTCGCCGCGGGCGGCGCGCGACGCCGGCATCCGCATCGTCTGGCAGGAGCTGTCGCTGTCGCCGAACCTCAGCGTCGCCGAGAATTTTTACGTCGAGCAGCCGCAATTCGCGCGGCTGTCGCCGCTGTGGCTGGCGGACTATCACAGGCTGGCCCGCGACAGCATCGAGCGCATCTTTCCGGGGGCGCGCATCCCGACCTCCCGCCTCGTCGCCGATCTGACGCTTGCGGAGCGGCAGATGGTGGAGATCGCCCGCGCGGCGAGCGATCCACGGCTGAAGCTGCTCGTCCTCGACGAGCCGACCTCCTCGCTCGGCGCAGAGCGCAGCGCCCAGTTGCGGCAGTTCGTGCGCGAACAGGCCGGCAAAGGCGTTGCAGTGGTCTTCATCAGCCACAAGCTGGCGGAGGTCCTCGACATCTCCGACCGGGTGGTCGCCATGCGCAACGGCCGGCTGGTCTGGCAGAAGCCGGCCGGCGAGACCTCGATCGGCGATCTCGTCGAGGCGATGGGCGGCGCCGAAGCCGGCGACCGCTCGACCCGCCCGGCCCTCGATGCGGCCAAGGCCGGACGGCCGGTGCGGGTGCGGCTCTCCGGCGACCTCGTTTCGACGGGCGGTCCGATCGAGCTCAGCGCCGGCGAGATCGTCGGCCTGGCCGGTCTGGAGGGCAGCGGCCAGCGCGACCTGCTGCAGCGGCTGTTCGCCACGCCACGACCCGGCGAGGTCGAGCGCGACGGCGAGGTCCGCTACGTTTCCGGCGACCGTCAGGGCGAAGGCGTGTTCCCGCTGTGGAGCGTGCTGGAGAACATCGGCATCGGCCGCGTCGCCCGGCTTGCGGCGCTGACGCCGGTGAAGGCTGCCGACCAGCGCCCGCTTGCCGCGTCGCTGGCGAAGCGGCTGGCGCTCGACGAAAGCCGGTTCGACGCCGGCATCCTCGACCTGTCGGGCGGCAACCAGCAGAAGGTGCTCGTCGCCCGCGCCCTGACGGACGAGGCCGAGATCATCCTGCTCGACGATCCGACGCGCGGCGTCGACATCGCCGCCAAGCGCGATTTCTACCGACTGGTGCGCGAGATCGCTGCCGCCGGGCGGCTGGTGATCTGGCATTCCACCGAGGATCTCGAATTCCTCGAATGCGACCGCGTGCTGGTGTTCGCCAGGAGCGAGATCGTCGCCGAACTCGCGGGCGACGCCATCAGCGAGGACCGCATCGTCGCTGCGTCCTTCCAGCAGCCCGCCGCCGACCGCACGGCGCAGGCGGCGAAGCGGGCGGGCGCGATCGGCCCGCTGCTGCTGCGCGCCATCCCCTTCCTCAGCCTCATCCTGGTGTTCGCCGCCATGAGCTGGATGAACCCGCTGGTGGCGTCCAGCTTCGGCATCGAGCTGCTGCTGGCGCCGGCGGTCACGCTGGTGCTGATCGCGCTCGCCCAGATGTTCGTGGTCGGCGGCAGCGAGATCGACCTCGGCATCGGCTCCTTCACCGGCCTGGTCAACGTCATCAGCGCCACGCTGCTGGTCACCTCGCCGCTGCTCGGCTTCGCCGCGCTTCTGGCCGGGCTCGCCGGCTACTGCCTGATCGCCGTGCTGATCCATGCGCGCGCCATCCCGGCGATCGTGGTAACGCTCGGCGCCTCCTTCATCTGGACCGGCTTCGGCCAGACGCTGCAGCCTTCACCCGGCGGCTCCAGCCCGCAATGGCTGACGGCGCTGTTTACCTGGAGCATTCCCGGCGTCCCGACACCGCTGGCGCTGATCCTGATCGCGGCGGCCGCGGCCTTCCTGATCGACCGCTCTCCGGCCGGCACGGTGCTGCGCGCCTTCGGCTCGAGCCCGCTGGCGCTCAAGCGGGGCGGCTGGTCGCCGCTCAGATACGGCGTCATGCGTTATGCCATCGCCTGCCTGTTCGCCATGGCCGCCGGCCTCTATGTGACGGCAGCCAACAATGCCAGCGACATCAATGCCGGCGGCTCCTTCACGCTGCTCGGCATCGCCGCGGTGGTTATCGGCGGCTGCCAGCTGCTCGGCGGCTTCATCGCGCCGCTCGGCGTCGTGGCCGGCGCGGTGACGCTGTCGCTGATCGGCGCGCTGCTCGCCTCGCTGGGGGTAAGCACCAACTACAACGCGGCGGTGCAGGGAGCCCTGCTCATCGTCATTTTGGGATTGCAGGCGGCGCTCGTCGCCAGGGGCAGGCGCCATGGCTGAGCGCGCCCTCGCCTTCGCCCGGGAGAACCGCTGGATCTGGCCGGCGATCGGCATATTGCTCTTGTGGGCGATCCTGACCGCCATCACCGCGCGCTTCAGCCTGCACAGCCTGAGCGGCGTCGCCATCTCCGCCTCGTTCCTGCTCCTGCCGGCGCTCGGCCAGATGCTCGTCGTCACCACCGGCAAGGGCAATATCGACCTGTCCATCCCGAGCGTGGTGACGCTGAGCGCCTATCTCACCGTGATGACCTCCACCGGTTCGACGGCGGGTTTTCTGCTGACGCTGGCCATCGTGCTGGCGGCGACAGCGCTGGTCGGCATGCTCAATGCTCTGCTCGTGCTGGTGCTGCGCATCCCCGCCATGATCGCGACGCTGGCAATGGGCTACATCCTCGCCACCGCGACGCTGATCGTGAACGCGCAGATCGGCATGTTCGCCAAGCCGGCGCTGCTCGGCTTTCTGTCCACGGGCCGCATCGCCGGCCTGCCGATGATGTGCGTCATCGCCATCATCGCGACGATCGCGGCAGGGCTGCTGCTCGGGCGCACCGCCTATGGCCGAAAGCTGTTCGCCGTCGGCCAGAGCGCCGAGGCGGCGCGGCTGGCCGGCATCCCCGTCGCCCGGGTGATCGCCTCGACCTTTGTTGCGAGCGCGATGCTCTCCGGGCTCAGCGGCCTGCTGCTCGCCGGCTATGCCGGCGGCGCCTTCCTGGAGATGGGCACCCCTTACCTGCTCCAATCGGTCGGCGCCGTCGTGCTCGGCGGCACGCTGATCGCCGGCGGCAGCGCCACCGCGCTGGGCACGCTGCTCGGCGGCATGCTTCTGGTCATGATCGTCACCACCATGCAGATCGCCGGCCTGCCGCCCGGCGCCCAGGACATTTTGCAAGGCGTCGTCATCATCGCCGTGCTGTCGGTCGCCGGCACCAGGATCGGCCGGCGCTGAGCGGCGCCGAAACCTACTCCGCCGCCTGCAGCCGGCGGGCCTCGATCATCCCGCGGATCTCGACCCGGCAGGAGCCGCAATTGGTGCCGGCCGACAGCGTCCTGCCGATCTCCTCGACGCTGGCGCAGCCGCCGGCAATGGCGCGGTCGATCTGGTTGACGCCGACATTGAAGCAGGCGCAGACGACACGGCCGATCGAAGGCATCGCCACCGGCGCCCGCCCGGACAGCAGCGCGCGGCGCTCCAGCGGCGACAGCGGCACGCCGGAGGCGAGCAGCGACAGCAGCCACTCGCGTTCCGGCAGCGCGCCGCGCGGCGCGACGAGCAGCGCTTCCGCGAGGCGGCCGTCGTCGTCCGTGGCGGCGGCGCGGAAGATCGAATGGCGACGGTCCGTATATTCCAGCAGCCTGTCGCGCGGGACCACGTCGACCAGCCGGCGTGCGAGCAGGATGCCCTGCTCCGCCGGCTCGGTGCCGGCAAGCTCGTAGGCCCAGCCGCCGGCGACCGCCGCCCGGCTCCAGTGGACGAAGCCGGTCGGACGGATGTCGCGGCGCGTGATCAGCACGCCTTCCCAATGGACCGGCTCGCGGGCGATCCGTACCGGCACGTGCTTCAGCTCGGGCTGTCCGGAGAAGGGATCGGTGACCGGCGTCGACAGCGGCCCCGCCGCCGCATTGGCCGCGAAACGGCCGCTCCAGTGCATGGGCAGAAAAGCCTGGCCGGCGCTCTGGGCGCCGGTGACGCGCACCTTGGCGCGGCCGCTGCCGTAGCGGCTCTCGACCCGCGCCAGGTCGCCCTCCCGCAGGCCGATCGCCGCGGCGTCGGCGGGATTGATCTCGATCGCCGGTTCCGGCGCATGCGCCATCAGCCGCGGCACTAGCCCGGTGCGGGTCATCGTGTGCCACTGGTCGCGGATGCGGCCGGTGGTGAGCGCGATCGGGAAGGCGCCGTCGACCGGCAGGGCCGGTCCTTCCTGGCGCACGGCGACGAAGCGGGCGCGGCCGTCCGGCGTCGGGAATTTTCCGTCGCCGGCAAGACGGTCGGCGCGGGCGCCCCGCCCTGCCCGCAGCGGCCAGTGCATGGGCTGGAAGCCGGCGTAGTCGTCGTCGTCGATATCAGCCAGTCCGCCGATGTCGAACAGGCGGGCGCCGTGGTTCTCGAAGGCCGAAAGCGCTGCATGCTCGCGGAAGATCGCGGCCGGCGTTGCATAGTCGAACGCCTCGGCAAAACCCATGCGCCGCGCGACCTCGGTGATGATCCACCAATCGGGACGGACATCGCCGGGCAGTGGCGCGAACGGCCGCTGGCGGGAGATTCGCCGCTCGGAATTGGTGACCGTGCCGTCCTTCTCGCCCCAGCCGGCGGCCGGCAGCAGCACTTCGGCGAAGCGGGTCGTGTCGGTGCGGACGACGTCCGACACGACAACGAAATCGCACGCCTTCAGCGCCGCCCGCACCCTGGCGGCGTCCGGCATGCTGACGGCCGGATTGGTGCCCATGATCCACAGCGCCCTGACGCGGCCGTCGGCAGCAGCCTCGAACAGGTCGACGGCCTTCAGCCCCGGCTTGCGTGCAACGGCGGGCGCGTTCCAGAAACGGCCGACGCGGTCGATCGCCGCCGAATCCTCGAAGCCCATATGGGCAGCGAGCTGGTTGGCGAGGCCGCCGACCTCGCGCCCGCCCATCGCGTTGGGTTGCCCGGTGACCGAGAACGGTCCCATGCCCGGCTTGCCGATGCGGCCGGTGGCGAGATGGCAGTTGATGATGGCATTGACCTTGTCGGTGCCGTGCGCCGACTGGTTGACGCCCTGGCTGTAGACGGTGACGGTGCGCGGCGTCGCGGCGAACCAGTCGTAGAGGCGCCGCACATCCGCGGGGTCCAGGCCGCAGCCTTCGGCCACTCGCGCCACCGTCGGCGCGTCGGCGGCGGCCAGCGTGGTCGCGGCGTCGAAGCCGTTGGTGTGGGCCGCGATGTAGTCGGCGTCGAGCGCGCCGCGGCGCACCAGATGCGCCAGAAGGCCGTTGAACAGCAGCACGTCGGTGCCGGGCCTGATCGGCAGGAAGAGGTCGCAGTCCTCGCCCGTCGCCGTGCGGCGCGGATCGACCACGGCGATGCGCGTGCCGCACTTCGTCCTTGCGGCAAGCAGCCGCTGGTAGAGGATCGGATGGCACCAGGCGGTGTTGGAGCCGACCAGCACGACCAGGTCGGCCTCCTCGAAGTCTTCGTAGGTGCCCGGCACGATGTCCTCGCCGAAGACGCGCCGGTGGCCGGCGACCGAGGAGGCCATGCAGAGCCGCGAATTGGTGTCGATGTTGCCGGAGCCGATGAAGCCTTTCATCAGCTTGTTGGCGACGTAATAATCCTCGGTGAGAAGCTGGCCGGACACGTAGAAACCGACGGAATCCGGCCCGTGCGCGGCGATCGTGTCGGAGAACTTCCTGGCGACGAGGTCGAGCGCCTCGTCCCAGCCGGCGGCGCGGCCGCCGATCTCGGGGGAGAGCAGGCGGCCGTCCAGGCCGAGGGTCTCGCCGAGCGCCGAGCCCTTGGAGCAGAGCTTTCCGGCATTGGCGGGATGATCGGGATCGCCGCGGACGGACACGCTGCCGTCCGCGGCGACTTTGGCCAGCACGCCGCAACCCACCCCGCAATAGGGGCAGGTGGTCCTCACCTCGGCTGCCTGCTCACTTGACATTTGCGGTTCGCCTCGAAGCCGGGCGCCCCTTCGCACCCCCCTCTGGCCTGCCGGCCATCTCCCCCGCAAGGGGGGAGATTGGCAGCTTCAACCTCGCCGCTATTCCTCCGACATCGGCGATTTGCGAAATCGTGGCTTCCGCCTGATCTCCCCCCTTGCGGGGGAGATGGCCGGCAGGCCAGAGGGGGGTGCGACGAAGCCAGTTCATCTCAGCGTTTCGCATGAGGAGTTTCATGCCGCCCTGGCCGCCAGCGCTTCCAGCGCGATGAACAGCCGCCCATCTTCGACCTTCACCGGGATTGTCTTCACAAAACCCTCGTCGGCGCCGAGCGCAGCGCCGGTCTCCAGGGAGAACACCCAGTTGTGCAGCGGGCAGGTCACCGAGGCGCCATGCACGATGCCCTGGCTGAGCGGCCCGCCCTTGTGCGGACAATGGTCCTCGATGGCGAAGACGCGGTCGTCGGCGGTGCGGAACACGCCGATCCTGCCTTGCGGTGTGTTCACGCAGCGGGCGCCGCGCTGCGGGATGTTGGCGATCGAGCCGATCGCGATCCAATCCATCTTGTTCATCATTCAGCAGCCTCCGCGAAACCGACCGCGGCCATCGGCCGGAACTCGTGCTTGTCCTTGCCGGAGACACGCTCCGACCACGGATCGACCTGCGCGAATTTCTGGGAGAAGACGAAGCGCTCGTAATAGGCCTTGCGCTTGTCGGGATCGTCCATGATCTGGCGCTTGATCTCGGGCACGCCGACGCGCTTCACCCATTTGTAGATGCGCTCGAGATAGCGTGCCTGCTCGCGGTACATCTGCGTGAGCGCGACGATGACCTCCAGCGCCTCGTCCTCGGTCTTCACCTGGCCGAGCACCTCGGTGGCCTTGATGTCGAGGCCGGCGGCCCCGGCGAAATGGATCTCGTAGCCGGAATCCACGCAGACCACGCCGATATCCTTGCAGGTTGCCTCGGCGCAGTTGCGCGGGCAGCCGGACACCGCCATCTTGAGCTTGGCCGGCGTCCACGAGCCCCACATGAACTTTTCGATGCGGATGCCGAGCCCCGTCGAATCCTGCGTGCCGAACCGGCACCAGTCGGAGCCGACGCAGGTCTTCACCGTCCTGAGCCCCTTGGCATAGGCATGGCCGGAGACGAACCCCGCCTTGCCGAGGTCGGACCACACCGCCGGCAGATCCTCCTTCCGGATGCCCAGCATGTCGATGCGCTGGCCGCCGGTGACCTTGACCGTCGGGATCGCGAACTTGTCGACCACGTCGGCGATGGCGCGCAATTCCTTCGACGAGGTCACCCCGCCCCACATGCGCGGCACCACCGAATACGTACCGTCCTTCTGGATGTTGGCGTGGACGCGCTCGTTGATGAAGCGCGACTGGTAGTCGTCGGCATATTCGTCCGGCCAGTCGGCGACGAGATAATAGTTGAGTGCCGGCCGGCATTTCGCGCAGCCGCAGGAGGTCTTCCACTGCAATTCCTGCATGACCGCGGGGATCGTCTTCAGACCCTTCGCCTTGATCAGCCGGCGGACGTCGTCGTGGCCGAGGTCGGTGCAGCCGCACATCGGCTGGACGGCGGCCGGATTGTAGGCGTCGCCCAGCGTCAGCTTCAGCAACTGCTCGACCAGCCCGGTGCAGGAACCGCAGGAGGCCGAGGCCTTGGTGTGAGCACGCACGTCATCGAGGCCGGTCAGCCCCTTGCCCGTGATCGCGCCGGTGATCCTGCCCTTGCAGACGCCGTTGCAGCCGCAGATTTCCGCATCATCCGGAAGTGCTGCAACGGCCGCCAAAGGGTCCAGCGGGGATCCTCCCTGGTAGGCCTGGCCGAAGATCAGCGTGTCGCGCATCTCGGAGATGTCGGTCTGCTTCTTCTTCAGGTCGTTGAACCAGGCGCCGTCGCCAGTCTCGCCGTAGAGCACCGTGCCGATGATGCGGTTCTCCTTCAGCACCAGGCGCTTGTAGACCCCCGCCGCGGCGTCGCGCAGCACGATCTCCTCGCGGTCGTCGCCATCGGCGAAGTCGCCGAGCGAATAGAGCTCGATGCCGGTGACCTTCAGCTTGGTCGGCGTGTCGGCATGGACGAAGCGCGCCGTGCCATCGCCGGCGAGGTGGGCGGCGGCGACGCGCGCCATCTCGTAAAGCGGCGCCACCAGCCCGTAGACCTGGCCACCGATCTCGGCGCATTCGCCGAGCGACAGGATCGCCGGATCGGAAGTGGCCATGCCGTGGTCGACGACGATGCCGCGGCCGACCTCCAGCCCGGCCTCCTTGGCCAGCCCGGCATTCGGGCGGATACCGACGGCCATGACCACCAGCGAGGCGGGGATGACGGTGCCGTCGGCGAGCTCGACGCCCTCGACCTTGCCCTCGCCGATGATCTGCTTGGTGTTGGCCTTGCACATCACCTTGATGCCGCGTGCCTCGACGGCGCGCTGCAGCAGGTAGCCGGCTGCCGGGTCGAGCTGCCGTTCCATCAGGGTAGGCATGATGTGCAGCACGGTGACGTCCATGCCGCGCGACTGCAGGCCCGCCGCCGCCTCTAGTCCCAAGAGACCGCCGCCGATCACTACGGCCTTGGCGCGCGACTGCGCGGCGAGCAGCATCGCCTGCACGTCGTCCAGGTCACGATAGCTGAGCACGCCGGGCAGGCCGTGGCCGGGCACGGGGATGATGAACGGCACCGAGCCGGTGGCGATCACCAGCCGGTCGTAGGGCTCGGTCACGCCGTGGTCGGAGGTCACGGTCCTGGCCGCGCGGTCGATGGCGACGATCCTGTGGCCCTTGTAGAGGGTGATGCCGTTGTCGATGTACCAGCCGTCGCCGTGGATGACGATCTCTTCGTAGCTCTTCTCGCCGGAGAGAACCGGCGACAGCATGATGCGGTCGTAGTTCACGCGCGGCTCGGCGTTGAAGATGGTGACCTGGTAGCGGCCGGGCGCGGCTTCGAGCAGGTGCTCAAGCATCCTGCCCGGCGCCATGCCGTTGCCGATGATGACGAGTTTCTCGGTCATGGGTGCGCCTCCGTCGTCCTTACTGCGCCGCGAGCCCGAGCGGCTCGCCGGCGGCCTGGCGCGCCATGCCGCGGATGGCGAAGTGCATCCACAGCAGCGAGGCGACGACGATGGCGAACAGCAGCATGAAGCAGCTGGTCCACAGGCCGGTGAGATCGTTGAGCACGCCGAAGGCGATCGGCAGCAGGAAGCCGCCCAGCCCGCCGATCATGCCGACCAGCCCGCCGACCGCCCCGACATTGTCGGGATAATAGACGGGGATGTGCTTGTAGACCGCGGCCTTGCCGAGGCTCATGAAGAAGCCGAGCACGAAGGCGACGGCGATGAAGGCGACCGGCCCGACCTCGAAGTGGAAGGCGATCGGCCCATTGATGCCGCGCAGGACATAGTCGGCCGGCGGCAGCGACAGGATCAGCGTGGCGACGGCGGAGACGGCGAAGGTCCAGTACATGACCGTGCGCGCGCCGACCCGGTCGGACAGCACGCCGCCATAGGCCCGGAAGATCGAGGCCGGGATCGAATAGGCCGCACCGATCATGCCGGCCATGGCGATGTCGAAGCCGTAGACGCCGATCAGGTAGCGCGGCAGCCACAGCGCCAGCGCGACGAAGGCGCCGAAGGAGAAGAAGTAGTAGAGGCCGAAGCGCCAGACCCGCATGTCCTTCAGCGGCGCGAACTCGGCCCAGAAGTTCCGCGGCTTGGCGCCGGTGACGCGGCGCTCGCGGATGACCGGATCGTCCTCCGTGCCGAACCAGAAGATGAAGGCCATGAAGCCGAGGACCGCGGCCCAGATCAGCGCGACATCCTGCCAGCCGCCGGCAAGCAGCACGAAGGGCGCGGCGAACTTGGTGACGGCGGCGCCGACATTGCCGACGCCGAAGATGCCGAGCGCCGTACCCTGCTTTCCCGCCGGGTAGAAGCGCGAGACATAGGCGACGCCGACGGCGAAGGAACCGCCGGCCAGCCCGACGCCGAGCGCCGCGACCAGCATCTGCGTGTAGGTCTGCGCGAAGGCAAGCAGGAAGGTCGCGACCGCCGCCGCCAGCATGGTGGTCGTGTAGACCAGCCGCCCGCCGAAACGGTCCGTCCACACGCCGAGCAGGATGCGCACCAGCGAGCCGGTCAGGATCGGCGTGCCGACCAGCAGGCCGAACTCTGTCTCGGTGAGCCCGAGCTCCTGCTTGATGCGCACGCCGATGATCGAGAAGATCGTCCACACGGCAAAGCAGACCGTGAAGGCGATGGTGGACATGAGCAGCGCCCTGGCCGAAGCTTTGTCCTGGCTCGGGGCGGCTGGGAGGGTTGCGGTCATTGTCGGCTCCGTTTTGCGGCGTGGGAGACGCCGTCCGGTGGATCGCAAAACAAAAAAGCCGCCGTTCAGGCCTTTCGCGTCCGTGCATCCGGGATCGCGTCAAACCTGAGCGGCAGCTTTGCCTGGAGCGCCCATCGTTGGACGCCGATATCGTTGGCCCGAAGGCCTCGCCAACTACGAAGCAGGAACCGTGCCAGTTCCGGCATCGCCCCTTTGGTTCGCGGCAAATCAAAGCGTTACGACAAATCCATCGGCGATGCGGTTGAGAAACGCAGTCGATGCGTGCTCATTCGGCAGCCCGAGTCCGCCTATTTGTTGTGCACCGCACAATGTGCCCGCGGTTTGAGCAGATGGCTTTCGCGAGTGCAAGCCCTGTTCGGCGAGCCTCGAAGTGACCGGGCGACAGTATGCGCATGCGCCTTGCCATTCGCCTCAACTGAGGCTATGGTCAGGACCAAATGAGGTATAGAGATGCTTGCCTTTGCGAATGTCGCCGACGTGCTCGGCCTGCCACCGGGTGAGACCGAGGCGCGGGCGCCTTTCGGGCTGATCTCCCGGATCGAGGATGGCCTTCCGGTCAAGGCCCTGGAACGGGTTGCGAGGCTGATCGCGCCCGAAGACGCTCAGTTCAAATACCGGCTCGTCCCCAAGGCCACGCTCGAACGGCGCAAGGCCGCCGGCCACCTCTCGACCGAGGAAGGGACGCGGCTGGCACGCGTCGCCCGCATCTGGGGTCTGGCGCTGGATGTCTGGAAAGACGAGGAGGACGCGCGACAGTTCCTGTTCCGGCCGCATCCCATGATCGAGGATGAACGGCCGATGGACCTGGTAGTCCGCAGCGAGTTCGGCGGCGAACTTGTGGCCGACATTCTCGGCGGCCTCAAATACGGCAGCGCCGCGTGACGCAGCGGCTCGACCGCACCCTGACCTGTTTCCGTATCGGCGATCCCAACGGCGCCTGTCCGATCTTCGATGCCACCGGCTCGACGATTGCGCCAGGCCGATGGAACACGGCCGGCAGCCCGGTCATCTACAGCAGCGAACATTATTCGACCGCGTTGCTCGAAAAACTGGTGCATGGCAGCGGTCGGCTGCCCCCAAACCAGCATTACGTGCGCATAACCGTCCCACGCGGGCTGAGCTATGAGGTCTTCTCGCCGCCAATCCTCCCCGGCTGGGACTCGATGCCCGCCTTCGCGAGCAAGAATTTCGGTGAAGGATGGTCCCGGGAGCGGCGGAGCCTTTTGCTGATCGTCCCCAGCGTGGTCGCCCGTCTCGACAACAACATCCTGATCAATCCGGCGCATCCGGAATTCGCCGGCATCCAGACCAGCCTCCACGAGCCGGTTTATTGGGATCGCCGCCTGTTCGGAGCCTGATCGGCGTCGCTCAGTCCAAGGTCCGCTGCGCCGCGATGTAGCCGTCGATCCGGTCGGGATCGAAGATGCCGCCGTCGAAGAACCCGTCCGGGCCGAGCACGAGGCTGGCGCCGGCCGAGCCGACCGGGGTAGCCATTTTCAGGGCACCTTCGACTTTTGCATTGGCGCCGGGCATGGCGACGCCGAGCGGCTTGAGGGCTGACCGGTAGAGGTCGGGCCGGTAGCAGTCGCGGGCGATCGCGACGTTTGCCGCGGAATGTTCGACCTGACCCCAGCGAACCATCTGCGTGTAGAACCACAGCGCGTGGCTCTTCCACGGGAAGTTCGCGGCCTTGTCGAAGGGCAGGAAAAAATCCTCGACCAGGCGCGAAGTCCCGCCGCCGAGATCGAGCCGGCCGGTGAGGATGGGCATCTGAAGCTCGGCCGGCTGACCGAGAAAGGCCGGCTGCGCCATCAGCGCGGCCAGTTCGGAGCGGTTGCCCGGGTCCTGGCACCAGCGGGCCGCGTGATGCAGCGCCCGCAGCAAAGCGGACAGCGCCTCCCGCTCGGCTTCCGCCCACGCCCTGCGCGCGCCGATCACCTTTTCCGGACTGGTGCGCCAGATGGCGGCCTTCACCGTAGCGATGCGGCCGCTGCCGGCAGCGACCGCCGCGCTGTTCCACGGCTCGCCGGCGCAATAGCCGTCGATGCGGCCGGCGGCGAGCGCGTCCGGCATGAAGGGCGGCGGCACGATGACGATGTCGATGTCGCGCGACGGTTCGACGCCGCAGGCCGCCAGCCAGTAGCGCAGTTCGTAATTATGCCCGGAATGCGGGTGCACCACCGCGAAGCGCAGCGGATCAAGGCCGCTGCTCCTCCGCTCCGCGATCAGGTCGCGCAGGGCCGCGCCGTTGCGCTCGGCGTCTAGGTCGGCCTCGGCGCCATGCGCCGCCATGCCGTCCCAGACCGCGTTCGACACCGTCACGCAATTGCCGCCGAGGCCCAGCGAGAACGGCACGATCGTGTCCGACGGGATCGGCGACAGGCCGAGATTGCAGGCGAGAGGCATCGGCCCGAGCATGTGGGCCAGGTGGAAGTGGCCGATGGCGATGCGGTCGCGGATGTTCGCCCAGGAGGTCTCGCGGTGCAGGGCAAGCTCGATGCCCTCGCGCCGGGCAAAGCCGATCTCCCGCGCCGCCACCAGCACCGCGCTGTCGAACAGCGGCATGAAGCCGGCATCGATATGGTGTGCGGACGGCATGGTCAGTCCTCTCCCGGATCGAGCAGGCCGGCGGCGGTGACGAGGCTCTGGGCGATCTCGGCGATCTTGCGGTTCTGGTTCATCGCCGTCTTGCGCAGCAGGCCGTAGGCCGCCTCCTCCGACAGCCCGCGCGACTTCATCAATATGCCCTTGGCGCGATCGATGACCTTGCGGCCGGCGAGTTCGCTGCGCGCCTCCTCCAGCTCTCGCGTGAGGCGCGAATAGGCGTTGAAGCGGCTGATCGCCATGTCGAGGATGGTTTTCACCCGCTCCTGCTTCAGCCCGTCGACGACATAGGCCGAGACGCCGGCCTCGATCGCCGCCTCTATGGAGGCGCGGTCGGAACGGTCGACGAACATGGCGATCGGGCGTTTCACCGCGCGCGACAGCTGGAACATGTTCTCCAGCATGTCGCGGTTGGGATTCTCGAGGTCGATGACGATGACGTCCGGGTTGATCTCGGCGATCCGCCGGGCGATGCCGGCGACGTCATGCACCAGCGTGACGTGGTCATGGCCGGCCTCGCGCAGCCCCGCCTCGATGATCGAGGCGCGGATGCGGTTCTCGTCGATGACGAGGATTGCGAGGGAGGATGCCGCCATGCCCCATTTTGCAAGCCGGCGGGTTTTGTGCAATGCGGTATTTGAGGAAGGGCGGGGTGAACTCACGGCGACGAGGGTTCTATCGCCCCCCACCCCGGCTCGTTGCGCTCGGCGCCTCCGCCACAGTGCCGCTATCGGATTCGCATAGCGTTATGCGTTCCCTGCTCGCGAACACCTCCTACATGCCTTGTTCTCTGCCGCTCAAGACGGGCGGAACCTGGGCCGGCGCCCGACGGCATGCCGATCCGATGTGGTGAACGCGATAGCCGTCGATCGGGGCGGAGGTGCCCGAAGCGCCGGGGTCGATAGGCCGCCACCGATTGAAGGTCGTCGCTACCCCCGTTCCGCCAGCAGCGTCCTGGTCAGCGGATGCGACGGATCGGCGAGGCCGTCGATGACGCTGAAATGGTGGCGGTCGGGCTCGACCACGGTGCTTGTGATTGCGCCGAGGCCGGTCCAGACATTGGCCAACAGGTCGTTCTGGCGCAAAAACTCGGCACGCTCGCCGCCGCCGACCCAGCAGGTGATGCGGGCGCCGTCCATCGGCCTGAGCAGCGCCGGGCTCTCGGCAATCGCCTCTGCCTCGTCGATCGCCAAAGTCTCGTTCATCGCCGTGCGCATCAGCGGCCGCAAATCGTGCACGCCGGAGATGGAGACGACATTGCGGATGCGCGCCCGCACGGCGGCCGGCAGCGGCGTCGTCAGCGACACCATGCGGCTGGCGAGGTGCCCGCCGGCCGAATGGCCGGTCAGCATGAGCGGCCCATCGACCAGCGCTGCCGCCTTTTCGACCGCGGCACCAACCTCCCTGACGATGCCGCCGATGCGGTTCTCCGGACAGAGCGTGTAGGAGGGCATCGCCACCGCGTAGCCGCGGCCGACGGGACCGGCTGCCAGATGCGACCAGAAACTCTTGTCGAACGCCTTCCAGTAGCCGCCATGGATGAACACCACCAAGCCTTTCGGCGCCGCCTCCGGCAGGAACAGGTCGAGGCGGTTGCGTGGTTTGTCGCCATAGGTGATGTCGAGCTTGGCGCGGCCCGCGGCCGACAGCGTTTCGCGAAACGCCCGCGCCGGCTCTACCCACGCCCCCGGCCAGCGGTCGCTGCCGGCAATGTTCGGGCCATTGGCATAGGCGCCGTCCCAGTCGGCGATGTGATGTTCCAGCATGGGCGCCCTCCTCGGCGGTGCTCGATCGACGCAGGGCAGCTGCGCTTTTCTTCGAACAACGAAACTGCTCCATTTTTTCGCAATTCCGAGCGCAAACTGCTGCACGCTTCTGCCGGAATTTCTCTAGCAATGGCGGCCATCGAAGGCCGCGTCAACGTTCCTCAAGCGAAAAACTTTAGGCTTGAAATAAATCTCCGGCAGTGGGATGCTACGCCGCATAAAATGGGAACTGGGAGGTTGCCGTGCCGCCCGCCAGCCGCTCCGGTCGTGTCGCATCCGGCATTTCGCCGGACCGCCGGGAGGCTTGTATCGGCACATCGCTTCCCAGCCGATGCCATGCGCGCCGAACCAGCGGTCCGCGCATCAGGCCAACGAGCATACAAGGGGAACTGCACGATGCTTGGACCGTCCGCGCATGTCGACACCTTCACGCGCGACAACCTGCCGCCGCAGGATGAGTGGCCGGATTTCCGGCTCGACGGCTTCGACTATCCCGAGCGGCTGAACGCCGCGGTCGAGCTGACCGACCGCATGGTCGAAAAGGGTTTCGGCGACAACACCGCGCTGATCGGCAACGGCCGCCGCCGTACCTACAAGGAACTGTCGGACTGGACCAATCGGCTGGCGCATGCGCTGGTCGACAACTACGGCCTGAAGCCCGGCAACCGGGTGCTGATCCGCTCGGCCAACAACCCGGCGATGGTCGCCTGCTGGCTGGCCGCCACAAAAGCCGGCGCCGTGGTGGTCAACACCATGCCGATGCTGCGCGCCGGCGAGCTGGCCAAGATCGTCGACAAGGCCGAGATCGCGCTGGCGCTGTGCGACACCCGCATCAAGGACGAGCTCGTGGCCTGCGCCAAGGAAAGCCGCTTCCTCGAGCAGGTTGTGGGCTTCGACGGCACCGCCAACCACGACGCCGAGCTCGACCGCATCGCCCTCGACAAGCCGGTGCGCTTCGAGGCGGTGCAGACCGGCCGCGACGACGTCGCCCTGCTCGGCTTCACCTCCGGCACGACGGGCGTGCCCAAGGCGACCATGCATTTCCACCGCGACCTGCTGATCATCGCCGACGCCTATGCCAAGGAGGTCCTGAAGGTAGTGCCCGAAGACGTCTTCGTCGGCTCGCCGCCGCTCGCCTTCACCTTCGGGCTCGGCGGGCTGGCGATCTTCCCGCTGCGCTTCGGCGCCGCCGCGACGCTGCTGGAGCATGCCACGCCGCCCAACATGATCGAGATCATCGAGAAATACCGGGCGACCGTCTCCTTCACCGCGCCGACCGCCTACCGGGCCATGCTGAAGGCGATGGACGAGGGCGCCGACCTCTCCTCGCTGCGCGTCGCGGTGTCGGCCGGCGAGACCTTGCCGGCGCCGGTCTTCGAGGAATGGACGGAAAAGACCGGCAAGCCGATCCTCGACGGCATCGGCGCCACCGAGATGCTGCACATCTTCATCTCCAACCGCTTCGAGGACCGGCGGGCCGGATCGACCGGCAAGCCGGTCGGTGGCTACGAGGCGCGCGTGGTCGACGACGCCATGCGCGAGGTGCCGCGCGGCACCGTCGGCAAACTGGCGGTGCGCGGCCCGACCGGCTGCCGCTACATGGCCGACGACCGGCAGCGCGACTATGTCCGCGACGGCTGGAACTTGACCGGCGACGCCTTCGTGCAGGACGAGGACGGCTTCTTCCACTTCGCCGCGCGCTCCGACGACATGATCGTCAGCGCCGGCTACAACATCGCCGGCCCCGAGGTCGAGGCGGCGCTGCTGTCGCATGACGACGTCGCCGAATGCGCGGTGATCGGCGCGTCCGACGGCGAGCGCGGCCAGATCGTCGAGGCGCATGTCGTGCTTGCCGCCGGCGTCGCAGCCGACGCGCTGACGGTCAAGCGGCTGCAGGACCATGTCAAGGCGACGATCGCGCCCTATAAATATCCGCGGTCGGTCAAGTTCATCGACGCCCTGCCGAAAACCCAGACCGGCAAGATCCAGCGTTTCCGGCTGCGGGCGGAGAAAGCGAATTGAGCAAATCCTACGATCCCTCGGCCGACGGCGCCGAGATGTCGTTCAAGGACCGCATGTCCTACAGCGACTATCTGCACCTCGACGAGATCCTCGGGGCGCAGCAGCCGCTGTCGGCGGCTCATGACGAGATGCTGTTCATCGTCCAGCACCAGACGTCGGAGCTGTGGATGAAGCTCGCGCTGCACGAGATCGGCTCGGCCATGCGCGCCATACGCGCCGACCGGCTGGAGCCGAGCTTCAAGATGCTGTCGCGGGTGGCGCGCATCTTCGAGCAGCTGAACAGCGCCTGGGACGTGCTGCGCACCATGACGCCCAGCGAATACACGGAATTCCGCGACGCGCTCGGCCAGTCCTCCGGCTTCCAGTCATGGCAGTACCGCGCCGTCGAGTTCATGGCCGGCAACCGCAACCTCGCCATGCTGAAGCCGCATGCGCACCGGCCCGAACTCAGCGCGCGGCTGGAGGCGATCCTGGCCGAGCCGTCGCTCTACGACGAGGCGATCCTGCTGCTTGGCCGCAACGGCTTCGACATCGGCGTCGACGCCAGGCGCGCCGACTGGCGCGAGACCCGAGTTGAGAACGAGGAGGTGCTGGTCGCTTGGCAGACGGTCTATCGGGACCCGCAGCGCTACTGGATGTTCTACGAGCTCGCCGAAAAGCTGGTCGACTTCGAGGACTATTTCCGCCGCTGGCGCTTCAATCACGTCACCACGGTGGAGCGCATCATCGGAATGAAGCGCGGCACCGGCGGCACGTCGGGCGCCTCCTACCTCAAGAAGATGCTGGAGGTTGAACTGTTTCCCGAACTCTGGAAAGTTCGCACCCGGCTCTGACCAACCGAAAAACGACGGGAACCCTCGGAGGAGAAAAATGAAGAAAAGTCTTGCGGCCGGCATCCTCGGCCTCTCGCTGGCGGCGACCGGCATGGCGCAGGCCGAGCCGGTCAAGATCGGCGTCATCACCACGCTGTCGGGCGGCGGCGCCGGCCTCGGCATCGACATGCGCGACGCCTTCACGCTGGCGATCAAGCAGTCCGGCAACAAGGAGGTCGAGTTGGTCGTCGAGGACGATGCGCAGAAGCCGGAGCTGGCGGTGCAGATCGCCGAGAAGATGATCCAGAGCGACAAGGTCGACCTCTTGACCGGCATCATCTGGTCGAACCTGGCGATGGCCGTGGTGCCCAACGCCGTGGCGCAGGACATCATCTACCTGTCACCCAACGCCGGGCCATCGGCCTTGGCCGGCGCCAACTGCAACAAGAACTATTTCAACGTCGCCTACCAGAACGACAATTTCCATGAGGCGATGGGGCAATACGCCAACCAGGACTACAAGAAGACCTTCATCCTCGCCCCTAACTACCCGGCCGGCAAGGATTCGCTGACGGGCTTCAAGCGCTACTACAAGGGCGAGCTGGCGGGCGAGATCTACACCCAGGTCGGCCAGACCGACTATGCCGCCGAGATCGCCCAGATCCGCGATTCCGGCGCCGATTCGGTGTTCTTCTTCCTGCCCGGCGGCATGGGCATCGCCTTCATGAAGCAATATGCCCAGTCCGGCGTGACCATTCCGGTCATGGGACCGGCCTTCTCCTTCGACCAGGACATGCTGCCGGCGATCGGCGACGCGGCCCTCGGCGTCAAGAATTCCGCCAGCTGGTCGAAGGATCTCGACAACGAGGCCAGCAAGGCGTTCGTCGAAGCCTTCAAGGCCGAATACAACCGCCTGCCCTCGGTCTATGCCGCGCAGAGCTGGGATACGGCGAACCTCATCCTGTCGGCGCTGTCCAAGGCCAGCGTCAAGGACAAGGACGCCTTCCGCGCCGCGCTCAAGGCCGCCGACTTCAAGTCGGTGCGCGGCGACTTCACCTTCAACACCAACAACCACCCGATCCAGAACGTCTATGTGCGCGAAGTGGTGAAGGAGGGCGACGTGCTGACCAACAAGATCATCGCCACGGCCTTTGAGAAGCACGGCGACGCCTACGCCGAGCAGTGCAAGATGTAGCTGACGGCAAGACTGGACAGATATGCGCGATTATCTGATAATCGCGTATATCTGTCTTGAGGTCGCATCATGGCGCACGCTCCGAAAACACCCGACTTGATCAGCGGCAAGGCCGTCAAGGGCCTGGTTGAGTCACGGGAGCTTCGCGGTGCTCTGGTGCTGGGTCAGCCCGGCGGTTTTGCCGTCGTGGTGCGCTATGGCTCGCACGAACGCGCCATCGCAGCCCAGCGCTCGCGGCAGATCCGGCTCTGGCGGAACCTCAACACCGCGGCGGCCTACGTTCGCGACGAACTCGGCATGCAGCGCTTCGAGATCGACATGGCCGACCATGACGCGGACGCCGTGGAGCGCAGGCGACCCGACACGGCCGAACGGCAGCGCCAATTGCGGGAGGCAGCGGAGCATGACGCGTGGTTCCGGCAGCAGGTGCAGGAAGCGCTGGACGGCATCGAGGACGGCACCAACCCTCCCATCTCGGAAGAGGAATGGGAGAATTGGCTCTCGGAAAAAATTGCCTCTCTCGAACGCCGCGCGGCGAAGAGTGGCCGGTAGAGCGTGCGATTGATCCGCAGCAAACAATATCGGGACGACCTTGACGACATTTTCGAGCACATCGCACGGCAAAGCCCTCATGCTGCAAAGAACACTGGTCTCGAAGTCGAACGACAGGTTCGGCGGCTGGAGGAGTTTCCAATGTCGGGACGCGCGGGCCGCGTGGCGGGGACGAGAGAACTGGTAATTCGGAACATGCCATACGTCGTCGTCTATTCGACAAACGGCGTGGTCGTTCTGCTGCGCGTGCTCCATGGGGCGCGGAAATGGCCGCCATCGCGTTCTGACTCCCTGAGATAGTTCCCGCCCTTGTCCATCGCCCTCCTCATCGAACAACTCCTCAACGGCCTGCAGCTCGGCGTCATGCTGTTCCTCATGGCGGCCGGGCTGACGCTGATCTTCGGCGTGATGGGGTTGATCAACCTCGCCCACGGCTCGCTCTACATGGTCGGCGCCTTCGCCTGCGCGGCGGTGGCGGCCGCCACCGGCTCGTTCTGGATCGGGCTGGTCGCCAGCCTTGTCGCCGCGGCCGCGGCCGGCGCCATCGTCGAGGTCGCGGTCATCCGAAAGCTCTACGAGCGCGACCATCTCGACCAGGTGCTGGCGACCTTCGCGCTGATCCTGATCTTCTCGGAAGGCACGCGCTGGCTGTTCGGCTCCTTCCCGCTCTATCTCGACATACCGCCACTGCTGCAGGGCGCGGTGCCGCTGCCGGGCGGCGGCCGGTACCAGCTCTACCGGCTCGCCATCATCGGTGTCGGCATCGTGGTCGCCATCGGCCTCTATCTGCTCATTTCGCGCACCCGCCTCGGCATGCGCATCCGCGCCGGCGAATCCGACCGCGAGATGATCGCCGCCCTCGGGGTCGACATCCGCACGCTCTACACCGTCGTCTTCGCCTTGGGCGCCGCCCTTGCCGGCCTGGCAGGGGCGCTGGTGGGCGCGTTGCAGTCGGTGCAGGTCGGCATGGGCGAGCCGGTGCTGATCCTCGCCTTCGTGGTCATCGTCATCGGCGGCATCGGCTCGATCAAGGGCGCGCTGCTCGGCGCCGTCCTGGTCGGCGTCATCGACACGATGGGCCGCTTCCTGCTGCCCAAGGCGCTCGCCCTGGCGATGCCGGCGGCACAGGCCGGCCTGATCGGCGGGGCGCTCGCCTCGATGCTGATCTACGTGGTCATGGCGGTCATCCTCGCAGTCAGGCCGAGCGGCCTGTTCGCGGCGCAGTCGTGAGCGCCGCCGTGGGCCGGGAAGCCGTCGTCAACACGCTGCTGGCGCTGCTGCTGCTTGCCGTACCGATCGCCGCCTCGGCCGCCGGCGAGCCGTTCTACGTCACGCTTGCCACCCGCATCGCCGTTCTGGCGCTGGCCGCCGTGGGCTTGAACATCGCTCTCGGGCTCGGCGGGCTCGTGTCCTTCGGCCACGCCGCCTTCTTCGGCCTCGGCGGCTATGCTGCGGGCATCCTCGCCACCCATGCCTTCAACGCCGAGCCGCTGTTTTTCGGCCTGCCGGGCACGACCTCGATGCCGGTCATCTGGCTGGTCGCGATCCTGGTCTGCGGGCTGGTGGCGCTGCCGATCGGCGCGATCAGCCTGCGCACCACCGGCGTCTATTTCATCATGATCACGCTCGCCTTCGCGCAGATGATCTATTATTTCGCCGTCTCCTGGCCGGCCTATGGCGGCGAGGACGGGCTGTCGATCTATGTCCGCAACGCCTTTCCCGGCGTCAACACCGCGCAGCCTCTGCCCTATTTCCTGCTCTGCTACGGCGTGCTGATGCTGGTCCTGCTGCTGTTCTGGCTCATCGGCGGCTCGCGTTTCGGCACCGCCCTGCAGGCGGCCCGGCAAAATCCGGTCCGGCTCGCCGCCGTCGGCATCGCGCCGTTCCGCATCCGCCTCGTCGCCTTCGTCCTCTCGGCCATGGTCACCGGCCTGGCGGGCGCTCTGTTCGCCGACCTCAACCGCTTCGTCAGCCCGTCCATGCTGTCCTGGCACATGTCGGGCGAGCTGATCGTGCTGATCATCCTGGGCGGCAAGGGCCGGCTGTTCGGGCCGCTCGCCGGCGCCATGCTCTACGTGCTGTTCGAATACGCCTTGGGCGGCATCACCGAGCGCTGGCAGTTCTTCCTCGGCCTTATCCTGCTCGGCGTGGTGCTGTTCGCGCGCGGCGGGCTGCTCGGCCTCCTGGCCGGAAAGGCGCGCCATGGCTGAGCCGGTGCTGGAGATCCGCGACCTGCGCAAGAGCTTTGGCGCCCTCAAGGCGACGGATGGGGTGAGCCTCGATCTGATGCCCGGCGAGATCCATGCGCTGATCGGCCCCAACGGCGCCGGCAAGTCGACGCTGATCCACCAGATCTCCGGCTCGATCCCGCCCGACAGCGGCACCATCCGCTTCCTCGGCCGCGACATGGCCGGGCTCGACATGGCGGCGCGCGCCAGGCTTGGGCTCGGCCGCAGCTTCCAGATCTCGTCGCTGGCGCCGGAATTCTCGGCATTGCGCAACGTCATGCTGGCGGTGCAGGCCAGGCAGGGTTCCAGCTTCCGCTTCTTCCGGCCGGTGAAGGGCGATCGCGGCCTGACCGGGCCAGCGCTCGCCGTGCTGGAGCGCGTCGGCCTGGCCGGCCGTGCAAACATGCCCGCCGCCGAGCTGTCGCATGGCGAGCGCCGCCAACTCGAGATCGCCATCGCGCTGGCGCTCGGCCCGAAGGCCTTCCTGCTCGACGAGCCGATGGCCGGCATGGGACCGGAGGGCTCGAAGAGCCTGACCAAATTCCTCGACGGCCTGCGCCGCCAGGCGCCGATCCTGCTGGTCGAGCACGACATGGACGCGGTCTTCGCGCTGGCCGACCGCATCTCGGTTCTGGTCTACGGCCGCATCATCGCCACCGGCACGGTCGACGAGATCCGCAACGATCCCGAAGTTCGGCGCGCCTATCTGGGAGAAGCCGCGTGAGCCTGCTCGAAGTCAAAGGCGTGCAGACCTTCTACGGCGCCTCGCAGGCGCTGTTCGGGGTGTCGCTCGACGTACGCCAGGGCGAAGTCGTTGCGCTGATGGGCCGCAACGGCATGGGCAAGACGACCACGATCCGCTCCATCCTCGGGCTCAACCGGCCGCGCGCCGGCACGGTTCGCTTCGCCGGGCGTGAGATCGCCGGCATGCGGCCGCACCGCATCGCCCGGCTGGGCGTCGGGCTGGTGCCGGAGGGCCGCCGCTGCTTTCCCAACCTGACGGTGCTGGAGAATCTCCTAGCCGCCGCCCGCCGCGGCGCATGGACGCTGGACAAGGTGGTCGAATTGTTCCCGCGCCTCGGCGAGCGCCGCGCCCAGTATGCCCGCACCCTGTCGGGCGGCGAGCAGCAGATGCTGGCGATCGGCCGCGCGCTGATGACCAATCCCGCCCTGCTCATCCTCGACGAGGCGACCGAGGGTCTCGCGCCGGTGATCCGCGCCGACATCTGGGCGGCGATCCGCAGGCTGAAGGCAGAGGGCCAGTCGATCCTCGTCGTCGACAAGACGCTCGCCGAGCTGCTGCCCGTCGCCGACCGCTGCTTCGTGCTGGAGAAGGGCGCTACGGTGTTCGCGGGCACGCCGGCGGCACTGATGCCGGAATTGCAGGATCGCTATCTCGGGGTGTGAGGGAGCGCTCCGCTATCCCTCCCCCTTGAGGGGAGGGTGGGCAGCCGCCGCAGGCGGATGGCCGGGTGGGGTAATCTCTGAAGCGCGGGACGCCAATCTGGCACCGCATTTACCATACGCCGAGTACTGCCTTTGCTATCCCACCCGGTTCGCTTTGCGGACCACGCTCAAGGACAGGGCAACCGCATATGCGTTTACCCCCACCCCTAACCCCTCCCCACAAGGGGGAGGGGACCGGCTTACGTCTCCGCCGAGCACTAATCGTCAACGGTTATGCGTAGCATAGTCGCCGCAAAGTCCCCCTCCCCCTTGTGGGGAGGGGTTAGGGGTGGGGGTACGACGCGGCGAAAATCCTCATCGATTACCATATGCGATTGCCCTCTCCTTGAGGAGGACGCCTCAAGTCACCGCTGCCCTGACGGCAAACCGCTCGTCCTTCCACGCGCCGGTGCGCAGGATCTCCCGCAAGACCTCCACCGCGCGCCAGACATCTCCGTAGCTCAGATACAGCGGGGTGAAGCCGAAGCGCAGGGTGGAGGGGGCGCGGAAATCGCCGATGACGCCGCGGGCGATCAGCGCCTGCATGATCTGATAGGCGTGCGCGTGGCCGAAGGAGACCTGGCTGCCGCGCCGGGCGCCGTCGCGCGGGGTCTCCAGCGTCAGACCGAAGCCGTCGCATTTCGCCTCGACCAGCTTTATGAACAGGTCGGCGAGCGCGATGCTCTTCACCCGCAGCACCGCCATGTCGACCTCGTCCCAGACGTCGAGCGCGCCCTTCAGCGCGCGCAGCGACAGCATCGGCTGGGTGCCGCACTGGAAGCGGCGGATGCCGGCGTCGGCGGCAAAACCCTGCTCGAAGGCGAAGGGCCGGGCATGGCCCCACCAGCCGCTGAGCGGCTGCCGCGCCTCGGCCTGGTGGCGATGAGCGACATAGATGAAGGCCGGCGAGCCCGGGCCGCCATTGAGGTATTTGTAGGTGCAGCCGACGGCGAAATCGGCATGCGCGCCGTCGAGATCGACCGGCAGCGCGCCGGCGCTGTGGCAGAGGTCCCAGACGACCAGCGCGCCGGCGTCGTGTGCCCTGCGGGTCAGCGCCGCCATGTCGCGCAGTTCGCCGGTCTTGTAATTGACGTGGTTGACCAGCACCACGGCGACGTTGCCGTCGATGAGTTCCTCGATCGCCGGGGCGTCGACGCCTTCCAGCCGCAGTACGGCACCCGGCCGCGTCGAGGCGACGCCCTCGGCCATGTAGAGGTCGGTCGGGAAGCTGCCGCCTTCGGCGACGATGACCGGGCGGCCGGGGCGCAGCCCCATCGTCGCATGCAGCGCCTTGTAGATGTTGATCGAGGTGGTGTCGGCGACCACCGTCTGGCCGGCGGCCGCGCCGATTAGGCGGCCGATGCGGTCGCCGAGCACGACCGGCATGTCGAACCAGCCGGCGGTGTTCCAGCTGCGGATCAGCCCCTCGCCCCATTCCTGGCGGGCCGCCTTCTCCAGCTCGGCCAGCACCGTGGGCGAGGCCGGCCCGAGCGAGTTGCCGTCGAGATAGATCACGCCGTCGGGCATGACGAAGCGGTCGCGGAACGGACGAAGCAAATCGGCCGCGTCCATCGCCTCGACGGCCGCGAGATCGGGAATTCCATCCATGGTTTCGGACATCCTTATTCGCGGACGGCTTCGCGCGCCGGAGCCGGCCCGCGGCCGCGCCGCAGGCTGGGCAGCGCCAGCATGGCGAGCACGAACAGGCCGGTGGCGAGCTTCAGGTCGGGCGGCGGCATGCCGGCGGCCAGGCAGAACGACACGAGCTGGTAATAGACGATCGCGCCGACGAAGGGCGCGGCGAGCTGGCGCGCCACGGTCTGCTTGCCGACGATGGCCTCGCCGATCATCAGCGCCGCCAGGCCGTTGATGAGGATGCCGAGGCCCATGTTGACGTCGGCGAAACCCTGCGACTGCACCATCAGCGCGCCGCCGGTCGCCGAGAAGGCGCTGGCCAGGCCCACGCCGCCTATGGTGGCGACCCAGACATTGATGCCCTGCGCCTCGGCCATGTCGGGATTGGCGCCGACGGCGCGGATGGCGGTGCCTTTCTCGGTCTTGAAGAACAGGTCGAGCAGGACGAAGACGACGATGCCGATGATGCCGGCGACAACGATCTTCGAGGCCGGGAAGCCGGGCTGCGTGAACGGCGCCCAGTCGAACACGGTGGGCGAGCCGAACACCGAGAGGTTCGACCGGCCCATGATGCGCAAATTGATGCTGTAGAGCATCGTCATCATCAGGATGCCGGCGAGCAGCGTGTGGATGCGGAAGCGCAGATGGATGAAGGCCGTGCAGCAGCCGGCGAGGAAGCCGGCGACGAGCGCCACGGCGATCGCCATCAGCGGCGAGGCGCCGGCGGCCAAAAGCACGCCGCAGACGCAGCCGCCGAGCGGGAAGGCGCCCTCGCTGGTGAGATCCGGGAAGTTGAGCGTCCGGAACGGGATCATGATGCCGAGCACGACGAAGGCGAGGATCAGGCTCTGCGCCAGCGTGACGGGGACCAGCGCGACGAAGCTGGTGAAGATGGTCTGGATGTCCATGATGATCAGCTCGCCAGCAGCATGCGGTCGGTCTTGACGGAGAAGTGGCCGATCAGGTCGGCGACCGTGATCCGCTTCTTCTCCTCGCCGGAGATCTCCAGCCGGACTTTTCCGGCGTCGAGCATGATGACGCTGTGGCCGTAGTCGACGGCGTGCTGCATGTTGTGGGTCACCATGAGCGTGGTCAGCTTCAGCGCCTCGACGGCGCGCACGGTCGCCTGCATGACGATGTCGGCGGTGCGCGGATCGAGCGCCGCCGTGTGCTCGTCGAGCAGCAGCAGCTCCGGCGAGCCGCCGACCGCCATGATCAGCGACAGCGACTGGCGCTGGCCGCCCGACAAGAGCTCGACGCGCGTGTCCAGCCGGTTCTCCAGGCCGAGGCCGAGCAGCGCCAGCCGCTCCCTGTAGTCGGCCAGACGTTTGGCGTTGAGGCCCAGGCGCAAGGTGCGCTTCCTGCTGCGCAAATCGGCGAGCAGCATGTTCTCGGCCACCGTCATCGACGCGGCGGTGCCCTTCATCGGATCCTGGAACACCCGGGCCAGCCGCGCCGCGCGCCTGTGCACCGGCATGCCGGTCACGTCGTCGCCATTGATCAGGACCTGCCCGGAATCCAGCACCATGGCGCCGGATATGGCGTTGAGCATGCTCGACTTGCCGGCGCCGTTGGAGCCGATGACGACACCGAACTCGCCGGTGGCGAGCGACAGGTCGAGGCCGTCGAGCGCCTTCTTCTCGTCGGGGCGTCCCTTGTAGAAAACCTTACGCGCGGATCGGATCTCGAGCATCCGTCTCTCCCGGCAGGATGGCGGCACGCGGGGCGCCGCCAGCCGTTTCGACTTAGTAGGCGACGGTTAGTCGACGATGCAGCCGCAATCGGCCATCGATTCCGGGATCTCGACCCCGAACGCCGCCATCGCCTTCTTGGAGATCAGCGGGGCGTGATCGGCATAGGCCGGGCGCGACGGCGGGATCGTCTTGGGATCCTTGCCCTTGAGAACCTCGGCGGCGATCTTGCCGGCGTTCATGCCGACCTGGTCGTAATTCACCGCGAAGCTCGCCGGCACGACGCCGTTGCGCACCGCGCCGTCGTCGGAATTGACGATCGGGATGCCGGCCTGGCGCGCGGCGGCAGAGACGGCTGCGACCGCCGGCTGCAGCAGGTTCGAGGCAGGCGTGTAGATCACGTCCGCCTTGCCGGCGAAGGAGGCGATGCGCTGCTGGATCTCGTTGACGTTGTCGACACCGACGGCGACCACCTCGAAGCCGGCGGCCGGCGCGGCTTCCTTGATCTTCTCGAGCAGCGCCACGTCGTTCGCCTCGCCCGGATTGTAGGGCACGCCGAAACGCTTGGCGTTGGGCAGCAGCTTCTTGGTGAACTCCATCACGGCCGCCACGTCCTGCAGGTCGGTGGCACCGGTCATGCCCTCGTCCCCGGACTCCCAGGACGGCACGAGCTTTGCCGCGACCGGGTCGGTGACCGCGGTGAACACGACCGGAATGCCGGAGCCGGCCAGCGCCTTCTTGGCGATCTGCGAGACCGGCGTGGTCACGGTGTAGATCAGCTTCGGCTGCTCGGCCTGCAGCTTGGCGATCATCTGCGGCACCAGCGAAGCGTCGAAATTGGTGTGGCTCTCGGTGTAGACGACGTCGGTGCCTTCGACGAAGCCGTTCTCGGCCAGCGCCTTCTTGAAGCCGGCGATCGAGGCGGCGAGCTGCGGATGCTCGCCGAAATTGGCGATGCCGATGCGGATCTGCTCGGCGGCCGCGCCGCCCAGGCCGGCGATCAGCGCACCCGCCACGACGAGGCCCGACAGCAGGCCGGATTTCAGTTTTCTCATCTGTTCCTCCCGGAATTTGCTTGCGCGCCGCGTTCTGGCGGCGGCCTGCCGGGATCATTGCCCACTCCCGGGACGACTGTCAATATTATATATAATTCTTGCGATCAGCCTTCATCATATATAATTTACCCACGCATTGTGCGGAGGACGGAGATGCGTGAGGAGCAGCACTCCACCAAGACCGAGGCGGCCTACCGGCTGCTGCGCCGCGATATCCTGACGACCCGCCTGCTGCCCGGCTCGCCGCTGAAGCTCGGCAAGCTGCGTGACACCTACGGGGTCGGCTGGACGCCGCTGCGCGAGGCGCTGTCGCGGCTTGAAGCGGAGCGGCTGGTCACGGCCATCAGCAACCGCGGCTTCGCCGTCGCCCCCGTCTCGCGCGCCGAGCTGGAGGACCTTGCCCGCGCCCGCATGGTGGTCGAGGTGCCGCTGCTGCTGGAATCCATGGACAAGGGCGGCAGCGACTGGGAGGCCGCCGTCGTCACCGCGCATTACCGCCTGTCGCGCTGTAAGATCGCCCCCGACGACCCGTCCGACGCGGCGGTCGACGAATGGGACGAGAAGCACGAGGCATTTCACGCGGCGCTGCTCGGCGCATCGACGTCCGCCTGGCTGCTGCGCTTCCGATCCACGATCACCGACCAGTTGCGCCGGCATCATCGCTTCCTCGGCCTGTCGCCGACATTGCGCGCCGCCGCCGGCATGAAGCACGGCTACGAGGCGGCGGTCGCGGCGCTGCGCCAGGCGATGGCGATCGAGCACCACACGGCCATCATGGAAGCCGCGCTCGACCGCGACACCGAGCGGGCCAGGGCGCTGATGATCGACCACATCGGCTATACGCTGCACGTCTACATCCACAGCGAGGACCACGGCGGCAAGCATGCTGCGCGCACCGGCAGCCCGCGCATGAGGTCGGCTGCGGAATGAGCGCCCCGCGCCGCCCGACACTGGACGAGATCGCTGCCGCCCGTACCCGGCTTGCGCCCTACGTGCCGCGCACGCCGCTGCTGCGTCTCGACCTCGGCCTGCCCGACCGGCAGATCTTCCTCAAGCTCGAGACCTTTTCGCCCATCGGCGCCTTCAAGCTGAGACCCGCGCTCAACGCCCTGTTGTCGCGCGACCCCGACGCGTTGCGCAACGGCGTCGCCACCGTCAGTTCCGGCAATATGGCGTATGGCATGGCTTGGGCGGCCAAGGCGCTCGGGGTTCCCATGGCCGCCTACATGTATTCCGGTGCGCCGCGGACCAAGATCGACGGCGTGCGCAATCTTGGCGGCGACGTGCGGTTCATCTCGCCGGAAACCTGGTGGCGATACATCGTCGGCGCCGAACGGCCCGACATCGCCGAGCTTCTGATCAACCCGGTGACCGACCAGGCGGTGCTCGCCGGCAACGGCTCGATCGGCGTGGAGATCGTCGAGGATCTGCCGGACGTCGATTGCGTTCTGGCGCCTTATGGCGGCGGCAGCATGACGACGGGCATGGCAAGTGCCGTCAAGGCATTGCGGCCCCGGGCAAAGGTCTTTGCCATCGAGGACGAGAATGCGGCGCCGGTTTCCGCCGCCCTCGCTGCCGGCCGCATCGTCGAGATCGACACGCGCCCGTCCTTCATCAAGAGCATTGGCGGCCCGTCGCTGGTGCCGCAGCTCTGGCCGGTCGCGCGCGACCTTATCGACGGAGCGCTGACCGTGAGCCTTGTCGAGGTGACCGCGGCCATGCGGCTGCTGTTCTCGAAGGCCAAGGTCGTCGCCGAAGGCGCCGGCGCGGCGTCGCTGGCGGCGGCACTCTCCAGCCCTCGGGCGACCGGCAACGTCGTCTGCATCGTATCGGGCGGCAATATCGACGCCGAAACCTATGCACAGGTGCTGGCGGGCGGGATCCCGAGAGGCTGAACGTCCCCGCCACCCGGCACACGGGGGGCAGTCGCATATGAAACAACCCCCACCCCTAACCCCTCCCCACAAGGGGGAGGGGGACTTTGTGGCCGCCATGCCGTGCGAAACCAGCGGCGATTGACATCTTGCGAGGATGCCGTCCAGTCCCCCTCCCCCTTGTGGGGAGGGGTTAGGGGTGGGGGTGCGAAGCCACCAAATCCTTGCCGGCTGTCATATGCGATTACCCGGCGGCACCCAGCTTCCCCGAGAAACGCGGTTGACATCCCGGCACGACATCATCCAACCTAGGCGCGTTACCTGGGGGGTCCCGACAAGGGGCTGAGATACTGCTGGCATTCGCAGCGCAGTGACCCGTTGAACCTGATCCAGTTCATACTGGCGTAGGGATGGTGCAAGCGCTTTGCATGCCGGCCTGCCGGCGCGGAAATTTCAGGCGGTCAGCCTGTCCTTCAGCAGCGGAGCGTCCTTTCTCCTCCTCTCACCGAACTGGGTCTCCATTGCAACGAGCAAAGGAGCCTCACGATGAATGCCCTCACCCCGACCGTCTCGACCGGTCCCCTCCCCGCCTCGCGAAAAGTCTACAAACCGGGCTCGATCCATCCCGGCCTGCGTGTCCCGATGCGCGAGATCGCCGTGCACCCGACCGCCGGCGAGCCGCCGGTCACCGTCTACGATTCCTCCGGCCCCTACACCGACCCGGATGCCCGCACCGATATCGACAAGGGCCTGCCGCGTCTGCGCGAGGACTGGATCATCACGCGCGGCGGCGTCGAGCACTATGACGGCCGCATCGTCCGGCCGGAGGACAACGGTTTTGTCTCGGCCGAGCGGCTGACCCCCGCATTCCCGATCCGCAACGCACCGCTGCGCGCCACCGGCGGCCGCGCCGTCACCCAGCTCGCCTATGCCCGCGCCGGCATCGTCACGCCGGAGATGGAGTTCGTCGCCATCCGCGAGAATCTCGGGCGCCAGGCTGCGAGGGAAGCGCTTGCCCGCGACGGCGAGAGTTTCGGCGCGGCCATACCCGACTTCGTCACGCCGGAATTCGTGCGCGACGAGGTGGCGCGCGGCCGCGCCATCATCCCCGCCAATATCAACCACCCGGAAGCCGAGCCGATGATCATCGGCCGCAACTTCCTGGTGAAGATCAACGCCAATATCGGCAACTCCGCCGTCACCTCGTCCATGGCCGAGGAAGTGGAGAAGATGGTGTGGGCGATCCGCTGGGGCGCCGACACGGTGATGGACCTCTCCACCGGCCGCAACATCCACAACATCCGCGACTGGATCCTGCGCAATTCGCCCGTGCCGATCGGCACGGTGCCGATCTACCAGGCGCTGGAAAAGGTCGGCGGCGTCGCCGAGGCGCTCACCTGGGACGTTTTTCGCGACACGCTCATCGAGCAGGCCGAGCAGGGCGTCGACTATTTCACCATCCATGCCGGCGTTCGGTTGCCCTACATCCCGCTCACCGTCGACCGCGTCACCGGCATCGTCTCGCGCGGCGGCTCGATCATGGCCAAATGGTGCCTGCACCACCACAAGGAAAGCTTTCTCTACGAGCATTTCGAGGAAATCTGCGACATCTGCCGGACCTACGACGTGTCGTTCTCGCTGGGCGATGGGCTGCGCCCCGGCTCGATCGCCGACGCCAACGACGCCGCTCAGTTCGCCGAGCTGGAGACCTTGGGCGAGCTGACGAAGATCGCCTGGGCGAAGGATTGCCAGGTGATGATCGAGGGCCCCGGCCATGTGCCGATGCACAAGATCAAGCAGAACATGGACAAGCAGCTCGCCGTCTGCGGCGAGGCGCCGTTCTACACGCTCGGGCCGCTCACCACCGACATCGCGCCGGGCTACGACCACATCACCTCGGGCATCGGCGCCGCGATGATCGGCTGGTTCGGCACCGCCATGCTCTGCTACGTGACGCCCAAGGAGCATCTCGGCCTGCCCGACCGCGACGACGTCAAGACCGGCGTCATCACCTACAAGATCGCCGCCCACGCCGCCGACCTCGCCAAGGGCCATCCGGCGGCGAAGATCAGGGACGACGCGCTCAGCCGCGCCCGCTTCGAGTTCCGCTGGGAGGACCAGTTCAACCTGTCGCTCGACCCGGAGACGGCGCGCGCCTTCCACGACGAGACGCTGCCCAAGGAGGCGCACAAGCTGGCGCATTTCTGCTCCATGTGCGGTCCGAAATTCTGCTCCATGCGCATCTCCCACGACATCCGCGCCGAGGCACAGAAGGAGGGCATGGCGGCGATGGCGGAGAAATACCGGCAGGGCGGCGACCTCTACATGGAAGTCGCCGGGCCAGCCGAGGAGCAGGCAGCCGACCGGCCATGAAGGTGCTGATCCGCGGGGGGGGCGTCGCCGGGCTGACGCTTGCCCACGAGTTGGCGGCGCGCGGCGCCGGCGTCACCGTGGTCGAGCGGCGGCAAGGTCTCGCCGGCAGCGCCTCCTGGGCCGCCGGCGGCATGCTCGCCCCCTGGTGCGAGCGCGAGAGCGCCGAGGAGGCCGTGCTCACGATGGGACGCACCGCCGCCGGCTGGTGGGACGCCGCCCTTCCCGGCCATGTCATCCGCAACGGCACGCTGGTGCTGGCGCCGCCGCGCGACTGGGGCGAGCTCGACCGCTTCGCCCGCCGCACCGGCGGTCATCGGATCGTCGACGCCGCCGCCATCGAGGCGCTCGAGCCGGACCTTGCCGGCCGCTTCGGCCGCGCCCTGTTCTTCGCCGGCGAGGCGCATCTCGATCCGCGCCTTGCCCTCAGGGCGCTGCAGGCCAAGCTCGCGGTCCTGGGCGTGCGCTTCGCCTTCGGCTACGGCGCGGTATACGGGCCGCAGGACGCCGATGCCGAGGCCGACTGCACCGGCATCGCCGCGCGCCGGCCCGGCCTGCGCGCCATACGCGGCGAGATGCTTTTGCTGCGCTGCCCCGACATCTCGCTGGCGCGGCCGGTGCGGCTGCTGCACCCGCGTTTCCCGGTCTATGTCGTGCCGCGCGCCGACCACCTGTTCATGGTCGGCGCCACCATGGTCGAGAGCGCGGCGACGGGGCCGGTCACCGCACGCTCGGCCATGGAACTGCTCAACGCCGCCTATGCGCTGCACCCCGCCTTCGGCGAGGCCGAGATCGTTGAGGCAGGCGTCGGCCTGCGCCCGGCCTATCCCGACAACCTTCCTCGCGTTGAGCATGAAGGACGAAGATTTTCCGTCAACGGACTCTACCGCCACGGTTTTCTGCTGGCGCCGGCGATGGCGCGGCAGGCCGCCGACCTCGTCTTCGCGCACTGCCTGAGGTCCGCCGAAGGAGCGCGCCCATGAAACTCATCGTCAACGGCGAGAGCTGCGAGGCGCAGGCCGAGACGCTCGCCGCGCTGCTTGCCGAGCTCGATTACGACGGCAACTGGCTGGCGACCGCCGTCAACGGCGAGGTCGTGCCAAGAGCCGCCCGCCCCGCCTGCCGCCTGTCCGACGGCGACCGCATCGAAATCCTCTCCCCCATGAAAGGAGGCTGAACCATGCTCACGCTCTATGGAACGGAGGTTTCCTCGCGGCTGCTGCTCGGCACCGCGCTCTACCCCTCGCCGGCAGTCATGGCGGAGGCTGTGAGGCGATCCGGGACGGAGATCGTCACCGTGTCGCTGCGCCGCGAGACGGCGGGCGGCCGGAGCGGCGGCGAGTTCTGGTCGCTGATCCGCTCGCTCGGCGTGCGCGTGCTGCCCAACACGGCCGGCTGCCACTCGGTCAAGGAGGCGGTGACCACCGCCCGCATGGCGCGTGAGGTATTTGCCACCGACTGGATCAAGCTCGAGGTCATCGGCAATCACGACACGCTGCAGCCCGACGTGTTCGGCCTGGTCGAGGCGGCCCGCATCCTCGCCGCCGAGGGATTCCAGGTGTTTCCCTACACGACCGACGACCTCGTCGTCGCCGAGCGCCTGATGGACGCCGGCTGCAGGCTGCTGATGCCGTGGTGCGCGCCGATCGGCTCGGCACGCGGCCCGCAGAACATCGACGCGCTGCGCAGCCTGCGTGCCCATTTCCCCGACCTGCCGCTCATCGTCGACGCCGGCATCGGCCGTCCCTCCCACGCGGCGGCGGTGATGGAGCTGGGCTACGACGCCGTGCTGCTCAACACGGCGGTGGCGAAGGCCGGCGATCCCGCCGCCATGGCGGCCGCCTTCGCCGGGGCGATCGACGTTGGTCGCGCTGCCTGGCTCGCCGGCATGCTGGAGCCGCGCGACATGGCCGTCCCCTCGACGCCGGTGATCGGCCAGGCGGTGTTCTCGTGAGGCTCGACCCGTTCTATCTGATCGTCGATTCCGCCGCCTGGATCGAGCGGCTGGTGCCGCTCGGCATCAGGCTGGTGCAATTGCGCATCAAGGACATGGACGAGGCTGCGCTGCGCGCCGAAATCCGCACTGCGAAGGCCACCTGCGTCCGCCACGGCTGCCAGCTCATCGTCAACGATTATTGGCGGATCGCCATCGAGGAAGGCTGCGACTTCGTCCATCTCGGCCAGGAGGACCTTGCGACGGCCGATGTCGGCGCGATCCGACGCGCAGGGCTGAAGCTCGGCCTCAGCACCCACGACCATGCCGAGCTCGACACCGCGCTTGCCGCGAAACCCGACTATGTGGCGCTCGGCCCCGTCTATCCGACCATCCTCAAGAAGATGAGATGGGCGCCGCAAGGTCTTGACCGCATTGCCGAATGGAAGCGCCTCGTCGCCCCCCTGCCGCTCGTCGCCATAGGCGGGCTGACGCCGGAGCGGCTTGCCGGGGTGTTCGAGCACGGCGCCGACAGCGCCGCCGTCGTCACCGACATCACTCGTAACGCCGATCCGGAAGCCCGCACCCGCGAATGGATCGCGACGACGGCACGCTGGCGATGACAGCACATGTGCTGATCGTCGCCGGCTCGGATTCTTCCGGCGGCGCCGGCATCGCCCGCGACATCGAGACCGTCTCCGCCGTCGGCGCCAGAACCTGCCTGGCGGTGACCGCCGTCACCGTCCAGACGCATGAGGCGGTGAAGCAGGTCGAGCCCATGCCGGCGGCGCTGGTCGCCCGGCAGATGCGGGCGGCCCTGTCCGCCAATCCCGTCGCGGCGGTTAAGATCGGCATGCTCGGCGCAGCGGCGACCGTCGAGGCGGTCGCCGGCGTGCTCGCCGACCATCCGGCATTGCCGGCCGTGCTCGATCCGGTGCTGGCCGCTACATCGGGAGGATCGCTGCTGGCGGACGATGCGCTGACCGTCCTGAGGGAGAGCCTGATGCCGCTCTGCCTGCTGGTCACGCCCAACATTCCCGAGCTGGCCGCCCTCACTGGCTCCGCGCCGGCCAAGGACGAGGCCGATCTCATCTGCCAGGGCGGGATGCTGCTCGCCGCCGGCATCCCGGCGCTGCTGGTCAAGGGCGGACACGCGGCGGAGAACCGCGCGACCGACCTGCTGCTCCGCCCCGACCTGCCGCCGCTGCGCCTCGACGCCCCGCGCCTGCACGCCACGATGCGCGGCACCGGCTGCATGCTCTCCAGCGCCATCGCGGCGCATCTGGCTTTGGAAGAGGCGCTGGAGGAAAGTGTGCAAAAGGCAAAGGCTTTTGTGTTCGGCAAGCTGGGCTCTGTCGCTCATCGCCCTGCCGGGCACTTCTCCCCGTAGACGGCAAGCTATCGCATATGAGTTGTATAGGAGGACAGACAGCTCTGCGTCGTCATTCCGGGGCCGCGCAGCGGAACCCGGAATCCAGAG
>NZ_JCACER010000109.1:0-11082 GCF_059502445.1 Kumtagia sp. | reverse complement strand
GCGAGGGCGGCCGCACCGTCGGTGCCGGCGTCGTCGTGTCGATCACTGAATAAGACGACACGAAAAAGGAAGCTCGGCCGGGGCGCTCTCGCGCCCCGGCCGGCGTTTTAAGCAGCCGGGGGCGCTTTAGGCATGAAGCTCAGGGACATGATGACGCTCGCCTTCGGCTCCGAGCAGAACAAGCGGGTCGTCTGGAAGCGGCAGTTGAAGCGAGCTGCCCTGCGCTACGGCTTCTATCACTATACCGCGCATATGGTCTGGAAGGACCAGCCGTTCTTCGCAAGCGCGCGCGAGCGGGCCAATGGAATCGCCGGCATTCCCGACCCGCGCTGCTTCGTGCTGCAGAGTTGTTTGCGCTCGATCGGCGGCCTCGAAGGCGATGTGGCCGAGTGCGGCGTCCGCCAGGGGCGCTCGGCTCTGTTCATGCTGACCGCCGATCTCCGCAAGCGCGATTATCATCTCTTCGATTCCTTTGCCGGACTTTCCGAACCAAGCTTGGAAGATCGGAACGAGAAGGGTGATCTCAGTTGGGCCGCCGGCGACCTGCGCACTGACGAGGCTGTGGCGCGTAAGCATCTCGCCGACTTCGATAACGTTCGCTTTCATGTCGGCTGGATACCGGACACGCTATCGGCGGTGGCCGACCGCAGCTTTGCCTTGGTTCATATCGATGTCGACCTCTACGAGCCGACACGCGATGCGCTCGACTTCTTCTACGGGCGGACGAAGCAGGGCGGCCTGATCGTCTGCGACGATTACGGATCCGCCAAATGTCCGGGGGCCCGCAAGGCTTTTGACGAGTTCTTCGCCGAACGTCCGGAGGGGGTGATCGAAATCCCGACAGGCCAGGCGATCGTCGTCAAGCAGTAGCTCGGCTCGTCTGTCGGGATCGACAGGTCACGATTTGCCGGCGTCGTCGTGAGGATCTTAGGCTTCCGCAAGCGTCGATCTGGAGGCCGAGTTTTCACGGACCCGCCCTTTCTGTTTCTGGGATGACAAGGTAGAGTCCTCCTTCAGCTAGTGGCAATCGGGGCGTCTGCTCGGCAAATCCGAGCGCTTCCCACAAGCCTTGGGGATCGAGATGTCTGACGCTGCACTTTTGCCGTTTCCGGCGCCTGCGGTTGATTCCAAGGCAGAGCTTCAATGGCAGAGGACGCTTGGGTTCCATCGCAACTGGGCGCAGCAGAGAGGTCTTCTCGGCCGGCCATGGTTCGTGCTCGGTTCCGCGCCGTCTCCTACCATCCCAGATCGCCTGCCCGAGAACACTGCCTACGTCTATGTGAAATATGCGGGGCATTCGGCGAAAAGGCGCGGACTCCCGGACGCCGATCTGACGCTTCTCCTGACCAAGACCGAACCACAGCAGATTGCCGGGCTCAAGTCGAGCAACACTTTGATGATGGGAAGAGCCTTTCCCTTGAGCGCCAAATTGAAGCGGCTCATCGGCTACTCCCGGTCCAACCAGGCCGAACTGTATCGCGTGGAGCGTGACCAGTTCATCGTCCGCGCGCTCGGTTCGCTTTTTTCCGGAATTGGCGAGGAGAAGCGTCCATCCAACGGCATCAGCCTTCTCGCCTACGGGCTGGCGCTCGGCGTGCCCCAGATCATCGTGGCCGGCATGTCGCTCGAGTCGAACGGTCATGACTACAACGGGGTGGGCAAGAAGCGCCGTCATGTCGCCGAGGACCGCGCGGCTCTTAAAGAGATCGCTGCGACCTATCCCTTCGTTTCGACGACTGAAGAGAATCTGAACCGTCTCACCGGCCTACCCCTTTACGACGGATAGGAGCATCAGCCAGGTCGATAAAGCGGAAGCCCTGTCGCTTCGTGGACGCTTTGTTCGGTCGTGGAAACGTCGGGAAAGCGTTCGGCCATGACAGTAAGTGCGGCACGATCCTCTGATCGTCGGATCGGACGCGGAGCCGAGAAAGAAAGAACCAGGTTCGCCCAAGATGCTTGTGGCGTTCAAGCCAGCTGTGGTGATGGATGAAGGCATCATCGTAGGTTGCGGCGACGGCGGAAAAAACCTGCGTCCAGCTATTTCGCCGCATTCTTGCGAGCGTTCCCCCTCCGAGTGGCATGTTCCGCGAGATCGGGTCGCCGCCGCGCGACTTCGCTTTCAATCAGGCTGGCAATGCGCCGAGATTCGTGAGGCGGCTCGTAATCATACCCTTCGAGCGTGCCGTTGAATGGTCTTGTGAGCTTGAGCGTCTCGCTCATGTCGCGATGGAACCATTCGAATTTATCGAGACGGGCGCCGGGGTTTTTGGCCAGATCGAAAACATAAGTCGGTCGCCCCGTGGCCAGCGCCTCGCACGTCATGGTGATCGAATCTTTGGTCACAAGGAATGCGTCGGCCGCTGCGAGAAAGTCGCGAAATGGGTTCTCGCCCTGGCGATCCCAGACGACAATTCTGTCGCTGCGCAAAGAGAGGAGCCGGTCGAGCAGATCGGCACGCGAGCGGCGGGAGGTGGAGGCGAGCACGGTCCAGCCATTGGCGGCCAGTTGTTTGACCGTCTCGATCAGGCGATCGATCGTCGCGTCGTCGTAGAGATAGGCTCGGTTCGCCCCGCCGGCGAGCACGGTAACGACCTTGTCGCCCTTGGAAACCCAGCGCTTGCGCGCCTGCTCGCGGAGCCGGTCGACGATTTGGTGGTCGATCTGATGGGGCACGCCGACCATCTCATGCCAGTTCGTGTGACGCGCCTTCTCATCGCTCCAGTCGTGGCGCGAGATGAACGCCATGTCGAAGACCCCGGTATATTCCGGTTGTGGCGTCGCGAGGTGGACAGTGAAAGGTTTTACCTTGCAGGCCGCGACGATCGCTTCAACATGCGAGTTCGCAACACCGCCGCAGGAGACGACGAGCTGGGGCTCGGGCACTTTCAGACGACGATAGGGAGAAAAGATGCCCCGCCGCCATGCCGGAAGCTCGCGCTTGACCACGACCTGATACGGCTTTGGATCGATCAGGCGCGCCACACCCAGGCACTGCGTCAAGGTGCCTGCCTTGGCTTCGCTTACTGTCCACACGCGCATCTTTGCACCACTATTTACAAGCAGCGCGTCAACAAACGCAACCTGCGATGAACCGGCGGTCAGCATCAATCGGCCGATCTGGAATTCCACAATTTGAGCCCTGCGTCGCTGGCCAGATCTTGCTCGGTCGTGAACAGCTCTGCCCGCGAACGCAGCCGCTCGAGGATGAACGCGTCCTCCTCGACCTGCCGGCGCGGGCGGCCCTGCTGATCGTAGGAGTGGCCGACCTTGGAAAGCGAGATGCCCGCGACCACGACCTCAGGCACGCCCATGAGCATCGCGTAGCAGATCATGGCCACCCCGTTGGTGACCTTGCCCAGATCTCCAACTGCCCGGACGGAGACGCCGGCCACATGGGTGACGATAGCGTCGCGCTCGGGCCGCTTCAGGGACATGAGGCTGCCGATGTGGTCGTAAGGCTTGCCGATCAGTTGCAGCCGGAGAAGGGCGGGCGGCCAAGTATGCATCCATAAGAGCCCGCGAGTGTCGATATGAGGATGTTCCTCCCAGGATTTCTTTCGCGCACGCACCGTCAGGTCGGCCCGCCCGAGACCCAGGGCGGCGGCCGTGCGTCCGGCATTGTTGATGTCTATGCGGGCGTGGCTATGCGCGATTTCTGCAGGGATCGTGGGGTTGGGCGCAGATCCGTGAATTAGCCAAGGCTTATGTCGAATGCCGAGTTCGTCCAGCCACTGCATGTGTCGCGCGGCGATTCGTTCCAGGTCCCTGCTGACAATTGCCGGGGTAGGTTCAGCACTCATTCGCCTGTCTCCCGCACCGAATCGTCCGCCAAGGCGCATTGCGGTTGGCCGCGGCCTTCTGCCTCACGAGGAATCCTTACGGCTCAACCACCCGCGAGACGTTGGCGAGATCAGGAAACCTCTGCAAAACTTCTCGGCGGGCGTTCTTGTAGCGGTCCGAGTCTTTCCCGCGCCAAGCTTGCGCTGTCCAGATAACGGAGTCGTTGGCGAAATCGAAGTCGATGAATTTTTTCGGCATATCTTTGACCATCAAATTTGTGCGTCTTGATGTTGCAATCATTAGATAATGAAAGACGATCTGATCGATATGATAGCTCGGGCGTAGCCTCAAAACCGACGCCAGTGCGCGCGACAAGTTTGCAGCGAAGCGGACGCCTTCAGGTGTCGGATTAAGTCCGATTGCGCCTGCCAATATCTTGCGCCAGGGCTTCTCTTGTTCGGGTCGCCTGGTTACCAGAACATCGGCGTCCCGGCGCACCGGTTCATAAGCAGGCCATATTTTTTGAATAGCAATGCCGTCAATGTCGATACAGAGCACCGGGGCGCCGGCCGCTTCGATGACAGCCGGAGCTATTAAAAAGCGGGAAGCGGCGTAATATATGGTTTTATACGGCAGGCCTTCGGCGAGATTGCAGTCGTCGACTGTCCAAGTCAGCGACACGTACCGCAGCGATCTCGACATTTGTTCGATATGGGTGACTGCTTGCAGCGATGGCGCGCATAGATGGAGATGTAGCCGCTGAGCGATCTCAAGCAGTTCCATCGACAGCACGAGAGTGATAGCGAAATGCTTGTAATAGTAGTCGTCGCATGCCGCGACGATCACGCCGCCCTCGCCCGGTTGGGGTAGGGTGCCTGAAACTCCGCGCTTGAAGCGCTCCAATTCGTTAAAGCGAGCTGAGGACGTCAAGGACCTCCGCACTCGGTTCGCTATCAGGAAGCGGGCGAACAACGAATGGCGCTTCCTTTTGATGACAGCGGGTCTTCCCTCGCTCTCGCTCGTGTCCAAAGGTTCCCTTCCAATTATCGCGGCCGGCAACCGCAACATGGCGTCTGCTAACATAATTCGCGCTTCCGGCAACCGAAATCTAACAGGGACAGTCGATAGAGCGCTTCGCAAAGCTGTTGTCCCATGACCAGAATGCAACAGCGAACCTATTGCAAAATTGCCGAGAGCGAACTATCGGTTCGCTCCATTAGGGGTATAGCTCAGTTGGTAGAGCGGCGGTCTCCAAAACCGCAGGTCGCAGGTTCGAGCCCTGCTGCCCCTGCCACCGATGGCGGTTGCGCCGAATCGGCCGCCAAAACGCCGGCCATCTTGCAAGAGCGTCGCGTTTCGGGCATAACGGCCACATAGCCGGAACGGGACGACTGGATGGTTCCGATGCGGCGTTTGGTGAGAGAGCCGAAGCTTGCCACTTGCGTGGAGCGGGAATCGGCTCTATGTAGACAGACGGGCACGCGACGCGTGGAGCTGGGAAGCTGGCTGTACGCGTCTAAATTGCGTGGGTGAAAACGAGGCGCTGATTTGGTGCCGACGTCACCGCCCGGGATCGATTTCTCCCGGCAACGGGAACATCCAGGAGATCCGAACCAACGGATCTCTCGAGACAGAGCGGCAGATGGCATCGAAGATCACCAATCCATTCATCTTCCTTCAGCAGGTGAGGTCCGAGACGGCGAAGGTGACCTGGCCGTCGCGGCGCGAGACCCTGATTTCGACCGTGATGGTCGTGATCTTCGCCATCATCGCGATGATCTTCTTTTTCGCTGCCGACCAGTTGATGGCCCTGGGCATCGATCTGATCCTCGGCCTCGGCCGCTGATACCTGCGTATACGGAGAATTTTTGATGGCGGCGCGCTGGTACATCGTCCATGCCTATTCGAACTTCGAGAAGAAGGTCGCCGAGGACATCGAGAACAAGGCCAAGCAGAAGGGCCTGAGCGACAAGATCGAGCAGATCGTGGTGCCGACCGAGAAGGTCGTCGAGGTGCGCCGCGGCAAGAAGGTGGATGCCGAGCGCAAATTCTTCCCGGGCTACGTGCTGCTCAAGGCCGAGCTCACCGATCCGGTGATCAGCCTCGTCAAGAACACGCCGCGCGTCACCGGCTTCCTGGGTGAGGACAAGCATACGGCCAAGCCGATGCACATCACCGACAAGGAGGCCGAGCGCATCCTGCACCAGGTTCAGGAGGGCGTGGAGCGGCCGAAGCCTTCGGTCATCTTCGAGGTTGGAGAGCAGGTGCGCGTCTCCGACGGGCCGTTCGCGTCCTTCAACGGTTTTGTCCAGGAAGTGGATGCCGAGCGGGCGCGACTCAAGGTGGAAGTGTCGATCTTCGGGCGCGCCGTGCCCGTCGATCTGGAATTCGGTCAGGTCGAGAAGGGCTGACCGGAGATGCCCCGCTAGAGGCGGGGCGGCGAGGGCGGCAGCGCTCCTCGTTCGCGGTGGGAGGAAAGGCGGCATTAGCCGGCCGTGGCTTCCGCACCACCAGACTGCAAACCGCCGGCGATGGCCGGCATGAAACAGAGGCAGGAAAGAGATGGCTAAGAAAGTAGCGGGCCAGCTCAAGCTCCAGGTTGCCGCGGGTTCTGCGACTCCGTCGCCCCCGATCGGCCCGGCGCTTGGTCAGCGCGGCATCAACATCATGGAATTCTGCAAGGCGTTCAACGCCCAGACGCAGGAGCTCGAGAAGGGTTCGCCCATTCCGGTGGTGATCACCTATTACCAGGACAAGTCGTTCACCTTCGTCATGAAGACGCCGCCGGTGAGCTACTTCCTGAAGAAGGCCGCCAATCTCAAGTCGGGTTCCAAGGAGCCGGGCAAGGTCAAGGCCGGCCAGATCAGCCGCGACAAGGTGCGCGAGATCGCGGCCGCCAAGATGAAGGATCTCAACGCCAACGATGTGGAAGCCGCCATGCGCATGGTCGAAGGCTCCGCCCGTTCGATGGGCCTGGAAGTGGTGGGCTGAGACGATGGCAAAGGTAGCAAAGCGCGTTGCGAAGTCCCGCGAGGGCCTCGACCGCAACAAGGCATACGCTCTCAATGAAGCGATCAAGCTGCTGAAGGAGCGTTCCGCGGTGAAGTTCGACGAGACCGTCGAGGTCTCGCTCAATCTCGGCGTCGATCCGCGCCACGCCGACCAGATGGTGCGCGGCGTCGTCAACCTGCCGAACGGCACCGGCCGCACGGTGCGCGTCGCCGTCTTCGCCAAGGGCGCCAAGGCCGACGAGGCCAAGGCCGCCGGCGCCGATATCGTCGGTGCGGAGGATCTGGTCGAGATCGTGCAGAAGGGCACGATCGACTTCGACCGCTGCATCGCCACGCCGGACATGATGCCGCTGGTCGGCCGTCTGGGCAAGGTGCTCGGCCCGCGTGGCATGATGCCGAACCCCAAGGTCGGCACCGTAACCGTCGACGTCGCGGCGGCGGTCAAGGCCTCCAAGGGCGGCGCCGTCGAGTTCCGCGTCGAGAAGGCGGGCATCGTGCATGCCGGCGTCGGCAAGGTGTCCTTCGACGTGGCTGCACTTGAAGAGAACGTGCGGGCCCTGGCGGACGCCGTCAACAAGGCCAAGCCGACGGGCGCCAAGGGCGTCTACATGAAGAAGATGTCGGTGAGCTCCACCATGGGGCCCGGCCTCAAGGTCGATCTGGCGAGCCTCAGCGCCGCCTGATCCTTTGCGTGAAGGCCGGGCCGCAAAGGCCCAGCCTTCCGACGAATTCCGGGCCGCACGCCGGCCCGGATACTGGAAGCAGAAGATCGCTTCCGGACTATCCTGTCCGAGATTGCAGGCGGCTCAGCCTTAATTCGTTTGGGCCTGCATGAGACGGGTGACGACCGGACAAACGGGTCTTGCAAGACCCTGATGGAAGGTTCGAACCGTGTGTGCCTTTTGTCCGCGTGCCGGCCGGCTTCGGCCCGTCGGCTTGGCGAAAGGGGGCAGGATCCTCGAGCGTCGTTCGGGTGATTCAGAAATTGGACGCCCGCCCGGCAAAAGGCAACCGACCAAGCCCGAAAGGGTGAGGTCAACTGGAGATAGGCAGTGGATAGAGCGGAAAAACGCGAGCTCGTCACGGGTCTGAACGACGCTTTCAAGAGCGCCGGCTCGGTCGTCGTGGCCCACTATGCCGGTATCACCGTTGCGCAGATGAACGATCTTCGTGGGAAGATGCGATCTGCCGGCGGCACCGTCAAAGTCGCGAAGAACCGCCTCGCCAAAATCGCTCTTCAGGGCACGGAATCCGAGAGCATCATCGATCTGTTCAAGGGACAGACGCTGATCGCTTACTCGGCAGATCCGGTTGCGGCACCGAAGGTCGCCTCCGATTTCGCCAAGGGGAATGACAGACTGGTCATTCTCGGCGGCGCGATGGGGAAGACCGCTCTCGATGCGGACGGCGTCAAGGCTCTGGCCTCGCTGCCCTCGCTCGACGAGCTCAGGGCCAGGCTGGTTGGCATGATCGCCACGCCGGCAACCCGGATCGCCCAGGTCGTCAATGCACCCGCGGCTTCGGTCGCGCGCGTCATCGGCGCCTATGCCCGGAAGGACGAAGCGGCGTGAGGCCGTTCCTCGCTATCACCAACACCTGTTCGAACTTTCAAAAGGAACTGAAAAATGGCTGATCTCACCAAGATCGTAGACGACCTCTCGAGCCTGACCGTGCTCGAGGCCGCCGAGCTGTCGAAGCTGCTCGAGGAGAAGTGGGGCGTTTCCGCCGCTGCCCCGGTCGCCGTGGCCGCTGCCGGCGGTGGCGCTGCCGCCGCTGCCGCTCCGGTCGAGGAGAAGACCGAGTTCGACGTCATCCTCACCGATGCCGGCGCACAGAAGATCAACGTGATCAAGGAAGTGCGTGCGATCACCGGTCTCGGCCTCAAGGAGGCCAAGGACCTGGTCGAGGGCGCTCCGAAGCCGGTCAAGGAAGGCGCCAACAAGGCCGACGCCGACAAGATCAAGGCGCAGCTGGAAGCTGCCGGCGCCAAGGTCGAGCTGAAGTAAGTGCATGGTTGCCGGCGGACGGGCATCCGTCCGCCGGTCCCCATGACAGGGGCATGCGTTCGAAAACCTCTTTCCTGAAGGCCGCAAGCGGCTTTCAGGAAACGGGTTTTCACCCGTTTTAGGACTGACCGCGGACTTTGCGGTCACGAGATGCAAGGCAGGCCGGCAGGCCGGCCCCAAGCGAGCAAGGAGCGACGATGGCCCAGACCGCGACATTCAATGGCCGCAGGCGCGTACGCAAGTTCTTCGGGAACATCCCCGAGGTTGCGGAGATGCCGAACCTGATCGAGGTGCAGAAGGCATCCTACGACCAGTTCCTCATGGTCGACGAGCCGAAGGGCGGGCGTGCCGACGAGGGCTTGCAGGCCGTTTTCAAGTCGGTCTTCCCGATCTCCGATTTTTCCGGCTCCTCGATGCTCGAATTCGTCAAGTACGAGTTCGAGGCGCCGAAGTTCGACGTCGACGAGTGCCGGCAGCGCGATCTCACCTATGCCGCGCCGCTGAAGGTGACGCTGCGCCTGATCGTGTTCGATATCGACGAGGACACCGGCGCCAAGTCGATCAAGGACATCAAGGAGCAGGATGTGTACATGGGCGACATGCCGCTCATGACGCTGAACGGCACCTTCATCATCAACGGCACCGAGCGCGTCATCGTCTCGCAGATGCACCGCTCGCCGGGCGTCTTCTTCGATCATGACAAGGGCAAGTCGCACTCGTCCGGCAAGCTGCTGTTCGCAGCGCGCGTCATCCCCTATCGTGGCTCCTGGCTCGACATCGAGTTCGACAGCAAGGATGTCGTGCACGCCCGCATCGACCGCCGCCGCAAGATCCCCGTCACCAGCCTGCTGATGGCGCTGGGCATGGACGGTGAGGAGATCCTGTCGACCTTCTACAACAAGATCATCTACAAGCGTGCCGGCGACCACTGGCGCATTCCCTACAATGTCGAGCGCTTCCGCGGCCTGAAGGCGGTCAACGACCTGGTCGACGCCGATACCGGCGAGGTCGTCGTCGAAGCCGGCAAGAAGATCACCGCGCGCCAGGCCCGCCAGCTCGCCGACAAGGGCCTGAAGGCCATCAAGGCGACCGACGAGGACGTTCTCGGCAGCTACCTGGCCGAGGACATCGTCAACTTCCAGACCGGCGAGATCTATCTCGAGGCCGGCGACGAGATCGACGAGAAGACGCTGAAGGTGCTGCTGTCGACCGGCGATGAGGAATTCTCCATCCTCGACATCGATCACATCAACATCGGCGGCTACATCCGCAACACGCTCGCCGTCGACAAGAACGAGAGCCGCCAGGACGCGCTGTTCGACATCTACCGCGTCATGCGCCCGGGCGAGCCGCCGACGCTGGAGACGGCCGAGGCGATGTTCAACTCGCTGTTCTTCGACGCCGACCGCTACGACCTGTCGGCCGTCGGCCGCGTCAAGATGAACATGCGCCTCGACCTCGACGCCGAGGACACCGTGCGCGTGCTGCGCAAGGAGGACATCATCGCGGTGGTGCGCACGCTGGTCGAGCTGCGCGACGGCAAGGGCGAGATCGACGACATCGACAACCTCGGCAACCGCCGCGTGCGTTCGGTCGGCGAGTTGATGGAGAACCAGTACCGCGTCGGTCTGCTCCGCATGGAGCGGGCGATCAAGGAGCGCATGTCCTCGATCGAGATCGATACGGTCATGCCGCAGGACCTGATCAACGCCAAGCCGGCGGCTGCGGCCGTGCGCGAGTTCTTCGGCTCCTCGCAGCTCTCGCAGTTCATGGACCAGACCAACCCGCTGTCGGAGATCACCCATAAGCGCCGCCTGTCGGCGCTCGGGCCGGGCGGCCTGACCCGCGAGCGCGCCGGCTTCGAGGTGCGCGACGTGCACCCGACGCATTACGGCCGCATCTGCCCGATCGAGACGCCGGAAGGCCCGAACATCGGCCTGATCAACAGCCTGGCGACGTTTGCCCGCGTCAACAAATACGGCTTCATCGAAAGCCCGTACCGCAAGATCGTCGACGGCACGCTGACCAACGACGTCGTCTATCTGTCGGCGATGGAGGAAGCAAAGCACTTCGTCGCGCAGGCCAACGCCGAATTGGACAAGCAGGGTCGCTTCGTCGACGAGTTCGTCATCTGCCGGCATGCCGGCGAGGTGATGATGGCGCCGCGCGAGAACGTCGACCTGATGGACGTGTCGCCCAAGCAGATGGTGTCGGTCGCCGCCGCGCTCATCCCGTTCCTCGAGAACGACGACGCCAACCGCGCCCTGATGGGCTCGAACATGCAG
>NZ_JCACER010000108.1:0-13060 GCF_059502445.1 Kumtagia sp. | reverse complement strand
CGATCGTCCCGATGTTCACATGCGGCTTCGTCCGCTCGAATTTGCTCTTGGCCATGTGAGGTCTCCGTACCTTGCAGCCCGTTAAGGCGTTAGATCTAGCTTCGCGCCGAACCCTTTGGGCTTACGCGTATTTCTTCTGAACTTCCTGCGCGACCGCGGTCGGCACCGGCTCGTAGTGGTCGAACTGCATCGTGTACTGCGCACGGCCCTGGCTCATCGAGCGCAGGCTGTCCACGTACTTGAACATGTTCGCCAGCGGCACCATCGCGTTGACGACGACGGCGACGCCCCGGCTCTCCTGACCCTGGATCTGGCCGCGGCGGCTGTTCAGGTCGCCGATGACGTTGCCGACATAGTCTTCCGGCGTCACCACCTCGACCTTCATGATCGGCTCCAGCAGCTGCACGCCGAGCTTCGGCGCGGCCTCGCGGAAGCAGGCGCGGCCGGCGATCTCGAAGGCCAGGACCGAGGAGTCGACGTCGTGGAAAGCGCCGTCGACCAGCGTCGCCTTGACGCCGATCATCGGGAAGCCCGCGAACGGACCCGACGACAGGACGCTGTTGATGCCCTTCTCGACGCCCGGGATGTATTCCTTCGGCACCGCGCCGCCGACGATCTTCGACTCGAACAGGAATTCGCCGGCTTCCGGATTCGGCTCGAACAGAACCTTGACGCGGGCGAACTGACCGGTACCGCCGGTCTGCTTCTTGTGGGTGTAGTCCTGCTCGTGGCTGCGGGTGATGGTCTCGCGGTAGGCGACCTGCGGCGCGCCGACATTGGCTTCGACCTTGAACTCGCGGCGCATGCGGTCGACGATGATGTCGAGATGCAGCTCGCCCATGCCGGCGATGATGGTCTGGCCGCTCTCCTCGTCGGTCTTGACGCGGAAGGACGGGTCCTCGGCGGCGAGACGATGCAGCGCCAGGCCCATCTTCTCCTGGTCGCCCTTGGTTTTCGGCTCGATGGCGATCTGGATGACCGGATCGGGGAACTCCATGCGCTCCAGGATGACCGGCTTGGCCGGATCGCAGAGCGTGTCGCCGGTGGTCGTGTCCTTGAGGCCGGCCAGTGCGACGATGTCGCCGGCATAGGCTTCCTCGATGTCGGCGCGCGAGTTCGCATGCATCTGCAGCATGCGGCCGATGCGCTCCTTCTTGCCCTTCACCGTGTTGTCGAGCGACACGCCCTTGGTGAGCTTGCCCGAATAGATGCGGGCGAAGGTCAGCGAGCCGACGAACGGGTCGTTCATGATCTTGAAGGCCAGCATCGACAGCGGCTCGTTGTCGTCCGCGTGACGCTCGATCTCCTGCTCGGTCTTGGCGTCGATGCCCTTGATCGCCGGCACGTCGATCGGCGACGGCAGGTAGTCGACGACGGCGTCGAGCAGCGGCTGCACGCCCTTGTTCTTGAAGGCCGAGCCGCAGAACATCGGGAAGAACTTCACCGCGATCGTGCCCTTGCGGATCAGCGCGCGCAGCTCGTCGTTCGACGGCATCTTGCCTTCGAGGTAGTTCTCGAGCGCGGTCTCGTCCATCTCGACGGCGGCTTCGATCATCTTCTCGCGGAACTGCTCGGCGCGATCCTTCAGGTCGGCCGGGATCTCGACGACGTCCCAGGCAGCACCCAGCGTCTCGTCGCGCCACACCAGCGCATTCATCTCGACCAGGTCGACGACGCCCTTGAACTCGCTCTCGGCGCCGATCGGCAGCTGCATGACGACGGCCTGCGCGCCGAGGCGCGAACCGATCATCTCGACCGAGCGGTAGAAGTCGGCGCCGATCTTGTCCATCTTGTTGCAGAAGATCATGCGCGGCACGTGATACTTGTCGGCCTGGCGCCACACCGTCTCGGTCTGCGGCTCCACGCCGGCATTGGCGTCGAGCAGCGCGATGGCGCCGTCGAGCACGCGCAGCGAGCGCTCCACCTCGATGGTGAAGTCGACGTGGCCGGGCGTGTCGATGATGTTAAAGCGGCGCAGCTTCTCGTCACGGCCTTTCCAGAAGGTCGTGGTCGCGGCCGACGTGATGGTGATGCCGCGCTCCTGCTCCTGCTCCATCCAGTCCATGGTGGCCGCGCCGTCATGGACTTCGCCGATCTTGTGCGACTTGCCGGTGTAATAGAGGACGCGCTCCGTCGTCGTCGTCTTGCCGGCGTCGATATGCGCCATGATGCCGAAGTTGCGGTAGTCTTCGATTTTATATTCGCGGGCCATGGGAGGTGCCTCTCAATCGATCTTTCGCGCCGTTACCAGCGGTAGTGCGCGAAGGCGCGGTTGGCTTCCGCCATCTTGTGGGTGTCTTCACGCTTCTTGACCGCCGTGCCGCGATTGTTGGCGGCATCCATGAGTTCGCCCGACAGGCGGTCGACCATGGTGGTCTCGTTGCGGTTGCGGGCGGCGGTGATCAGCCAGCGGATGGCCAGCGCCTGACGGCGCTCCGGACGGACGTCGACCGGCACCTGATAGGTGGCGCCGCCGACGCGGCGCGAGCGGACCTCGACATGCGGCGCGACATTGTCGAGCGCCTGCTTGAAGACGATCACCGGCTCCTGCTTGCTCTTGGCGCGGACCTGCTCCAGCGCGCTGTATACGATCGTCTCGGCGACCGACTTCTTGCCGTCATACATGATGGCATTCATGAACTTGGTGACGACCAGATCGCCGAACTTGGGATCCGGGTTGATCTCGCGCTTGTCTGCACTGTGACGTCGGGACATGTTCTCTCGTCTCTCACTTCGTCGGCATCAGCGCTGAATGAAAAAAGCGCCGGAGCCGGGAAAACCCTTACTTCGGACGCTTGGCACCGTATTTCGAACGGCGCTGCTTGCGGTTCTTGACGCCCTGCGTATCGAGCACGCCACGGATGATGTGATAGCGCACGCCCGGAAGGTCCTTCACGCGGCCGCCGCGGATCATCACCACGGAGTGTTCCTGGAGGTTGTGGCCCTCGCCCGGGATGTAGCCGATCACCTCGAAGCCGTTGGTCAAGCGGATCTTCGCGACCTTGCGCAGCGCCGAGTTCGGCTTCTTCGGCGTCGTCGTGTAGACGCGCGTGCAGACGCCCCGCTTCTGCGGGTTCTGCTGCATGGCCGGAACCTTGTTGCGCGTCGCCGGCGCCTGGCGCGGCTTGCGGATCAGCTGGTTGACGGTAGGCATTAAATCCTCTTGTCTCTCGTAGTCCGTGTCGGGCCCGTCCGGGGCGGTTTCGAACGCCATTTCCATACGCAAATTCGGGCAAGAAACCGCGTCTCACGGTTTTGCCCGAACAAAAAGCAGAGGAAGCGCAATGCGCTTCATGCATGCCGGAAATGTGTTTTCGCTCGTAGAACGAACCCTGTTTGAGGCGATTCTCCAGGGCGCGACGCCCCGAACCGTCAGACCTCACATCGGTTCAGACGTCGCGGCTTCTACTCGCAACACCGCGAAGCGTCAACCCCGAAACGCCAAAAGCCGCGCTGAAATGGGTGCCTGGCGGCGGCGGCGCAAGGCCCGGCAACTTTCTTTCGCCGCTCCGGCGTAGCGCGGGAAGAATATGTCGCCGATTTGCCGGTCCACCGGGTGGCATCGGGAGCAGACTCCACTACTTGCATTCGGGCCAGCCGAATACGCCGGGAATCAGGGAAGGATGCCATGAACGACAACGAGCCGATGACGGTCACCATCATCACCGGGCGGGTTTTCCGGCGCAAGGGCGGTGACTCGGAAGGGGTGCACATCTTCCTCGTGGCGCCCGACGACGATTCGGCCGTGCGCAGTGCGCTCGACGCGCTGGCGAAGGAGGGCTTCGCCGAAGCCGAGCTCGACCAGATCGGCGAGATGCAGGACGCTCCCGACGACGAGCCGCACGCTTCCGCCTACCAGGGCGCGCTGGAGGGCGAAGTGTCGATCGTCACCTTCGAGGAGCACGATTGACGCATGGAAAACCGCATCAAGTGATGCTATATTTGATGCCATGCGGACGACATTGACCATAGACGATGAGCTCCTGGCGAAAGCCGAACAATACACCGGCATCAAGGAGCGCTCGGTCCTTATCCGTGAGGCGCTGACAGCCCTCGTTCAGCGAGAAGCTGCACGGCGGCTTGCACGTCTGGGGGGAAGTGACCCCGACGCGGAGTCCGCGCCCAGGCGCCGGCCCGCCGCGGAATGATCCTGGTCGACTCGTCGATATGGGTCGATCATTTGCGGCGCGCCCTTCCGGAACTTGAAGCGCTGCTTGCAGACGAACGTGTTTTGACTCATCCCTTCATCATCGGCGAACTGGCGATGGGGTCGTTGAAAAATCGACGTATGATCATCCGCGATCTTTCAAACCTGCCCAAGGCGCGGATGGCTGGAGACGATGAAGTTCTTGCTCTTGTGGAACGGTTCGCAATCCATTCGCGTGGCATCGGATATGTCGATGCGCATCTACTGGCATCGACCAGACTGACGCTCGAAGCGACGCTCTGGACCCGGGACTCCTGCTGCCGGACGGTGGCCGAGGAACTCGGAATCGCTTTTTCGCCTCCCAGCGCAAGGCTTCAGTAAGTCGGCACTACGCGACCCGCTCGCCACCCCTTATCCGGTAGCTCGGCTGGTACATCGTCACCAGTTCCTCCGCGGCGGTCGGGTGCACGGCCATGGTGCGGTCGAACACCTCCTTGGTGAGCCTGCCCTTGATGGCGACGCCGAGAAGCTGCGCCATCTCGCCGGCATCCGGCCCCAGCACATGCGCGCCGACGACACGCTGCGATCCGGCCTCCACCACCAGCTTCATGATCATGCGCTCCTCGCGGCCGGGAAGAATGTTGCGCATCGGCCGGAAGGCGGCGCGGTAGACGTCCAGATCCCCGAGTTTCCGCGCCGCCGCCTCCTCGGACAGGCCGACCGTGCCGATCTCCGGCTGCGAGAACACCGCGGTCGGCACGTCGTCGAGATCCGGCCTGGTCGGGTTGTCCTTGAACACCGTCTCGACGAAGCACATCGCCTCGTGGATCGCCACCGGCGTCAGCTGCAGCCGGTTGGTCACGTCGCCCAGCGCGTAGATGTTGTCGACATTGGTGCGCGAAAGATCGTCGACGAGGACGTCGCCGACCAGCCCGGTCGCCACGCCGGCGGCCTCCAGGCCGAGATTTTCGGTGTTCGGCGTGCGACCCAGCGCCAGCATGACCTGATCGGCGACAAGCTCCCTGCCCTTCGTCGTGCGCGCCAGCAGCCGCCCGTCGCCGCATTTCTCGATGCCGGCGAACACGTCATGGCAGATAATCTTGATACCCTTGCGCTCCATCGCCTCGTGCAGGCCGCGCCGCAGGTCCATGTCGAAGCGCGACAGGATCTCGGCGCCGCGATAGATCAGCGTCGTCTCCACGCCGAGGCCATGGAAGATGTTGGCGAACTCGACGGCGATGTAGCCGCCGCCGGCGATTGCGATCGCCTTCGGCAGCTCCGGCAGATGGAAGGCGTCGTTCGAGGTGATGGTGAGTTCGTGGCCGGGCAGCGCCGGATGCGGATTGGGCCGACCCCCGGTGGCGATCAGGATCGTCTCGGCGCTCACCGTCCGGTTTTCCGCGACGAGGCGGATCGTGTGGCGGTCGACCAGCTCGGCCCGGCTGCGGAAGGTGGCGCCGCCCGCCTTCTCGACGCCGCTGCGATAGATGTTCTCCAGCCGGGCGATCTCGCGATCCTTGTTGGCGATCAGCGTCGGCCAGGCGAATTCGGTCTCGCCGACCGTCCAGCCATAGCCGGCGGCGTCCTCGAAATGTTCGGAAAACTGCGAGGCGTAGACGAGCAGCTTCTTCGGCACGCAGCCGCGGATGACGCAGGTGCCGCCGAACCGGTACTCCTCGGCGATCGCCACGCGCTTGCCCAGGCCGGCTGCGACGCGCGCGGCGCGCACGCCGCCGGAGCCGCCGCCGATGACGAACAGGTCATAGTCGTAAACCGGCATGGGCGGCCTCTTCGGCTGGCTTTCGAAACGCAGGTCACAAGTATTCACCCCGTGACGAAAAGAAAAGCCCGGCACGGGCCGGGCTGATCGCTTTCGGATTTTCGCGGCGCCTCAGTTGTTGGTCGGCTGGCCTTCCGCCGGCGCCGGCGCCTTGGGCGCGTTCTGGGCGACGATCGCGTCGAGCGCCTTGCCAACCTCGTTGGCGAGGTCGCGGGCGACGCCGCGCTGCCAGATGTCGGCGGCCTTGCCGAGCTCGCGCACCACGATCGGACCGTCGGAGAGCAGCTTCTGCCCCGCCGGAGAGCCGTAGAAGCTGGCGATCGCCGTGAGTTCCTCGGCCGAGAACACGCGGGCATAAGCGAGCGCGGCTTCCTTCTCGAGATCGGTGCGGCGCGGCGCCAGCGCCAGCGTCTTGTCGTCGATCGTCTTGATGATGACTTCCTGCATGTCCGGATTCTTCTGGATCAGCGTCTGCTTCAGCACCGCCGCCGCTTCCGGCAGGATGGCGTCGAACGGATCGGTCGCCTTGATCGCCGCGACGGCGGCGCGCGCCGCCTTCAGGTGCTCTTCCGAAACCTCCTGCGCCGAGGCCGGCAGCGAAGCGAGAATCATCACCGAGCTCGCGGCCGCGAGAGCGAAGAGGCGGATGGGGTTCAGCCGGATCATCGGAAAGGCAACTCCTGTTCTAGTGTTGCGCGAGGATGGTTCTCGCGCCGCCCGCGCCGGCCACGACGGCGATTTGCGCCAGGCCGAGAAAAAGCCCGTGCTCGACCACGCCCGGCACGGAATGAAGACTGCTCGACAGCGCCCTTGGATCGGGAATGCGGCCAAAAGATGCATCGAGGATGAAATGTCCGCCGTCTGTAACAAATGGCGCATCCTTCGTCATCCGCAATGTGACCGGACCCGCCAGGCCGAGCGCCTCCGCAGCGCGCCGGACGGCAAGCTCCGTCGCCTTCAGCCCGAACGGATTGACCTCGATCGGCAGCGGGAAGCGGCCGAGCGTCTGCACGGCCTTGCTCTCGTCGGCGATCACGATCATGCGCCTGGACGCCGCCGCGACGATCTTTTCCCGCAGCAGCGCGCCGCCGCCGCCCTTGACGAGCGACAGCTCGGGATCGAACTCGTCCGCGCCGTCGACGGTGAGGTCGAGTTCCGGCGTCTCCTCCAGCGTGGTCAGCGGCACGCCGAGCTCACGGCAAAGAGCCGCGGTGCGCTCCGAGGTCGGCACGCCGATGATCGACAACCCCTCGCGCATCCGCGCCGCCAGGAGCCGCACGAACTCCTCGGCGGTCGAGCCGGTGCCGATGCCGAGCCGCATGCCGTCCTCGACATGCGCGAGTGCCGCCCTCGCCGCTTCGATCTTCAACGCACGCGCATCCATCCCCAGCCTCCCGGCGCATGTCTCCCGAAAGTGCAGCGGTTTCGGGAAAGGACACGCGCAAAATCAGAAAACCTGCAGCACATCCATGAAACCCTCAATTCGCGCGATGTGCTGTAGGCCGGCGCTCCTAGCATTTTTGGCCCGGCGGGCAAACCCTTAGGCCAACGCCCCACGGCGTTCCTTTCGAGCTTCCCTTTCCGTGCGGCCGGACCACGTCGGGTTGCCTCGCCCGCCAGCACGCTGTATCCGCTCGTCCTTCCATCCAGCGAGATTTTCCCGAATGATGCGCCCGATCATCGTGTTCGACCTCGACGGCACCCTCGTCGACACCGCTCCGGACCTGCTCGACAGCCTGAACCACAGTCTTGCCGCCGGCGGCGCCCTGGCGACCGATACCGACGGTTTTCGCCAGTTCGTCGGCCATGGCGGCCGCGTCATGATCGAGCGTGCCTATGCGGCGCAGAAGCGCATGCTCGACACCGCCGAGCACGACCGGCTGTTCGCGCTGTTCCTCGACCACTACGGCACCAACATCCCCGGGCGCTCGCAACCCTATCCCGGCGTCCCCGCCGCCCTCACCCGGCTGGCGGCGGCCGGCTACCTGCTCGCCGTCTGCACCAACAAGACCGAGGCCTTTTCCGTGCGCCTGCTGGAAGGCGTCGGCCTCGCCGGCCGCTTCGCCGCCATCTGCGGCGCCGACACTTTTGCCTTCCGCAAGCCCGATCCGCGCCATCTGGTCGAGACCATCGCCAGGGCCGGCGGCGACCCCGGCCAGGCGGTGATGGTCGGCGATTCGCAGACCGACATCGACACCGCCAAGGCGGCCGGCATTCCGGTGGTGGCCGTCGATTTCGGCTACACCGACCGGCATGTGCGCGAGTTCGGCCCGTCGCGCATCATCTCGCATTTCGACGAGCTGACGGTGGCGATGTGCGGCGATCTGATGCAGGCCGCGAAGGCCTGACCCGCATCGCATTTGCGCCGACAGCGCGCTTGACTTGCCCGGCCGCCCTCCCTTATATCGCGGCTCGCTTCGGCCTCGGGCCGACGGCGGGCGATTAGCTCAGCGGGAGAGCACACCCTTCACACGGGTGGGGTCGTAGGTTCAATCCCTACATCGCCCACCATTCTATTTTAAGTCAGTAAGTTAGCCCGCACGATCCTCCGACGGGACATCCACCCCCAGCAGAAGCCGACGACGATCACGACCCTACCCACTGGGAGGTCCGCTGGCGCGCTGTGGAGCCTCGGAGGCTATCGGGTAAGACGAAATGCCGGGAGGTTGCTAACGAGTCCCTACCGGCACCGTGGCCCTTCCGATTATCTAGATACCCCCGCGAAAATCGGCCATTTCCATTATGCTCGGACGGCTCCGTGAAGGATGACCGTGAGGGTTTGCTTTGGGGTGGAAAGCGGACATAGAAGCAACATGGGCCGGAGAGGTCGCCGTGAAGGAACTCGTTATCCGTGATGACTTTTACATCACGCCGGATGCTGACCAATCATTCGAGCACGGGCGCATCTACTATATTGCTCGCAACCGCCACGGTGGCTCGCGCAGCACACAGATAGCCTACTTCCACGTCTGGAACCCAGACATTCCAGCGGAAGGCTTTTTCCCTCATCGGCGTCTGGACGTTTTTGTCATGGATCACAAGCTTGCACCCGATGCTGCATGGCTCGCACGGAAGCTTTATGAGACGTTAGAGACGGACGGCGTTGTAGCCGATCCTGTGTGGCTAGGCTGGCATCAGGTGAGGGAACTTGGCGGAGAGCAACGCGGAGAAGTGTTCGACTATGAATGAGGTGCTGGAGCCTATGGCCGCTAAGGGTGGAAAGCGGACGCGTCAGTAACTTGATAATCCTGTCTGCTCCCCGTACCGATACGGCATGAACCGTCATGAACCCGGCTCCGCCCAATACAGGTTCGTCCACAGGCAATCCTACAAGGCGCTTGTAGGATTTACCGCGTTTGCCATCCCTTCCTTGGGTTCTTGACATATTATCTGTGGGGCGCGCCCCGATGGTCGCAGGGTTATCTCGTTTGGTGGGCTAGCGCTGTCGGGGTTGTATGCTCCGTTCTGCAGGTTGTGATCCTTACTGTTATTTTGGCCAAATATCGGCAGGCCAATTCCAGGAAGGTTTGATGGTTCGGGCCGCAACCTCCCAGTGAGGAGGGCGCGGGTTACATCCGCAAAGCGGTCGAAAGCAGACATGGGCTTGCAGTCTCACTGGGTTTCGGCTTCGGCCCGAAACGGGGACATTGTGTCTGCCTCCGCTCGAAGATCTGCAGGCAAGTCACAGCTTAGCTGACTGGTGGGTGCCTCTACATCGCCCACCATTCTTTTCGCCTCCGAGCATGCGACCTACAGGCCTTCCGCCTAAGCCGTCGCGATATATTCCCTGATCTGCTGGGCCTCGCGCTCGACGTCCTCGATGCGCCGCTTGACCACGTCGCCGATCGACACGATGCCGTCGAGATGGCCGTTCTTCTCCACCGGCAGGTGGCGGAAGCGGCCGCGCGTCATGATCTCCATGACCTCGTTGACGGTATGGTTCTCGTTGCAGATGCTGACTTTGGGGGTCATCGCCTCGCGCACGGTCTGGTCGAGGGCGGCCGCCCCGAGCTTGCCGATCACCCGCACGATGTCGCGCTCGGACAGGATGCCGACGATCTTGCGGTCGCCATTGGTGATGACCAGGGCGCCGATCCTGTGCTCCGTCAGCATTCCGATCGCTGTCGCAAGCTTCTCGTTCGGCCCGAGCGTGTAAACGTCGTGGCCCTTCTGTTCCAGGATTGCCTTGACCGTCATCGCCTCCTCCAACCGTGGTTGACCGCGGCGGCCGCGCGACCGCGCCCGGCCGTCACCCATGGTGCCTCCCGGGGCGGTCCATTGCAAGTGCTTGGATTCCGCGGGCGGCCGGGCTGCGCGGCGCCGGAGACCGGCTTCAGCGTCCCTTTCCGAGAAAGTACGGCAGAGCGGCGAAACCGGCGACGAAGCCGCCGATATGCGCCTCCCAGGCGATGGTGGCTTCCGACCCGTATCCGAGGCCGACAAGGCCGGTGACCAGGTTGACGATCATCCAGACGCCCAGGAAGGTCATGGCGCCGCGAGAGCGCAGCACCGCGGCGATCGGCAGCGCCGGGCCGGCGAAGGCCGAGCGGCCGCCATGGCGCTCCGTCCGGAAGGCGAAACGCGCGGCCGCCCCCATCATGCCGGAGATCGCGCCGGAGGCGCCCACCAGCGGCGCCTGGTCGAGCGGATGCAGCGCCCAGTGCAGCGCCGCCGCGGCGAGCGCCGTCAGCACCCAGAACAGCGCGAAGCGCGGCGTGCCCAGCCGGTTGGCGAGCGGCGAGCCGAACGCGGCCAGCCACACCATGTTGATCGCCAGATGCGCCAGCCCGCCATGCAGGAAGGCATAGGTGACCGGCGTGGTGAAGGCGTAGACGTCGATGTCGTAGAGCCCGGAATAACGCACCGGAATGAAGGCGGCGCGCACCAGCAGTTCCATGTTCTGGTCGAGGTCGAGCAGATAACCCTGCGCGACATAGACCGCCACGCAGAGGGCGATCAGCAGGAGGACGATGCCCGGGATGTTGAAGACGGGCTCGCGCGACGGCTGATCGGGCTGGGTCGGGGGGTCTTGGATCGAAGGCTCGGTCATGATGGCGCTTGCTAGCCCATCCCGGCCGAAAGCTGAATGCCCCGGCGGCAATATGTTGCACCGGATGGCGACCGGTCGGCTCCCGCTGTTCCGGGAAGCGGCAGACGCAGCCGAATCGGCCACCCGCGAATCAGTCGCGGCAAAAGAAAAAGGCCGCCCGTGGAGTGATTTGATTGATGTCACGGCACCGCCCCACGAGCAATCTAAACCAAAAATTAACCTTAACGGGCCCGACCCGTGAACAACCGGCGGCCGCGCTGGCACGCCTCCTGCTTCGAGCCGCATGTAGGCCTTCAGCGGACGCGTTCCTGTCTGTCCCTGACACAGCCGAAGACAGAGAATGCGAGACGGAGCGACATGAAACGGGAAGCATCGGTCAACCTGTTCCAATATTGGAACCGCCTTCGGGACGGCCGGCCGGCGCCGCGCCGCACCGAGATCGAGCCCGCCGACATCAAGGCCCTGCTCGGCGACACTTTCATCCTCGAGAGCGACACGCGCGGCGAAGCCGTGTTCCGGCTGGCCGGCACGCGGCTGTGCGCCATCTATGGCCGCGAGTTGAAGGGTTTCGCCTTCTCGTCGCTGTGGCGCGACAAGGACAGCCGCCTTGTCACCCGCCTGGTTCGCAGTGTGTTCCAGGACAAGGCGGTCCTGGTCGCCACCTATGACGGCATCTCGCGCTCCGGGCGGACCGTGGCGCTGGAACTGCTGCTGCTGCCGCTCGACGGCGGCCAGGAGAACCGCCGCGCGCTCGGCATCATCTCGTCGGAGGCGAAACCCTATTGGCTGGGAGCCGACCCGGTGACCGAATCGTCGGTGGAAACGGTCCGCATCGTCGATCCGGACCGCGAGCCGATGTTCCTGAAGAACAGGCCGGCCGTTTCGGTCCCGTCGCTGGTGCCAGGCCTGGAAGGCCCGGCGGCGGACGCCGCCGGAGCGCGGCGCATCCGTCATCTCCTCGTGCTGCCCGGCGGACGCTCGGAGTAACGCTACAAAAAAACGGCGACATTTCAATAAGAGGAAACTCTCCTTACGGCCTGTTAACCGGTCAGGCGATATCTAGCGCCAATATAGAAGTACTGCGCGGATCTAGCAGCCGGCGGAGCAAGACAGGTGATCAGGGCGACGGCAATAGACCAATCGCCATCCAGAGTTGAACGGCGTAACTTTCAGCGCGTGCGCGTGAAGATATACGGCCGTTTCATGCTTGAGGATCGCACCGAGCATCCGTGCCAGGTCATCGACATGTCGCCCGGCAATGTCGCGCTGCGTGCCGACAACCACGGCCAGCTCGGCGAAAAGGTGATCGCCTATGTCGATCACATCGGGCGGATCGAGGGCATCGTCACCCGCGTCATGGAAGACGGCTTCGCCATGACCATCGTGGCGTCCGACCGCAAGAAGGACAAGCTGGCGGCGCAGCTCACCTGGCTCGCCAACAAGCACGAGCTGGATCTGCCGGAGGACCGCCGCCACGAGCGCGTCGCCCCGCGCAATCCGCTGACCACGCTGCAGCTCGCCGACGGCCGCCAGTATCAGTGCCGCATCATCGACCTTTCGCTGTCCGGCGCGGCGGTGGAGATCGACGTCAGGCCGGCGCTCGGCATGCAGGTCGTGCTCGGCACGATGCGCGGCCAGGTCGTCCGTCATTTCGAGGACGGCATCGCCATCGAATTCGCCGTCGTCCAGCGCTCGGAAACGCTGGATTCGGAATTCAGCGACCGCGCCTGAGCGGCGCACACCGCATGTAATTTCGCGGACGACCCCGCCGGGCAGAGCCCTGCCCGTCGCTTGCGCAGGCTATCAGGCATACAGTTTTTCGACTTTGCCCGCGGCCGCTCCTACCGGATTCACAAAGCTTGCACCGACGGCTGAGATGCCTGCTCGGACGGGCGCTGTCCGGCAACATCTCGGGGCGCGCCAAGCGCCCTCGTGGTTCGACAAGCTCACCATGAGGGGCTACTGGCAGGTTGCGCAAAGCGCTACCACTGATCCGCCGCTGCGACAGCAACGACAAGCGGAAGCCTATCAGTAGCCCTCATGGTGAGATGGCATAATTGCTCTTGTTGGGGGCTGCGGTTGC